>JBASAY010000013.1:0-40244 GCA_049650865.1 Tunicatimonas sp. | reverse complement strand
TTCCTACACCATTGACCTATCTGAAGTGGTTGACCCAACCGATCCACTGCCCAGTGAGCCCGAAGTGCCCCTGGCTGCCGCCCCGCCCCTGTTCACCCCCAACGATGATGGGCAAAACGATACCTGGCAGATCACCCTGCCTGATGGGCAAGTACTCAGCAGCCTAAAAGTCTACGACCAACGCGGTAGAGTCGTCTTTGCTACCTCGCAAGCTAATCAACCCTGGGACGGTACCTTCCAAGGAAAACTACTGCCCAAAGGCCCTTACTATTACGCGCTCAATATCTTAGATACTAACAATAACCAAACACGTAGTACCACCGGCTCCGTGGCCCTGGTGAGGTAAGAATAGTAGCTACGGTAGTTTTGATGTACCAATCTAATATTCGTTAAGGCCAGTCACTTTCCGTATTTAATTTTCACTCAGACAAGTCGTCATGAACGTAGTCAGCATCAAGGGCACCGTGCTAGCAGTAGCTATAGCTTTACTTGCCCCCCAGTATACTTCCGCTCAAACTGATGTTACCAGCCAGGTCGAGGACCTCGGCGATGCCTATGCTATTCCGGGAGCCAATCAATCGGTGCATAACATCCTCCATATAATGCACTACAACGGTAGGTTGTACTACGGAGGCGTTACTGCTGGAGCCAATCCGCAAAGCATTGTTTACTGGGACCTCGCAGATGAGCAGCGCCGCATTGAGCAAACCAAGCTAGTCAACGGCAGTAACCTAACGGCGACCGTCGAATTGGTTACGGGACTGCAGAATGCCAATTACGACCTACTCATCGCCGCTGAGGATGGAGCGCCTAATAACCAGACCCGCATGTACATCAACGATCGCCACGGCTGGCGATGGCGTAAAAACCCTGGGGATGCGCTGCACGGCGGCAACATGCAGCTGCGCTTCGATGATAAGTTCTTTGCCACTTTCGGGAGTGACAACTCTACCGGCGACAGCCCTGGCGTAGCGGTTTCGACTGATGACTTGGATACGTGGACTATTGTTGGCGACGTCGGTGGTGAGTTTACCACTAATAGTGGCCGCAAGGGCTCCAATCTGATGATCGCGAACGGACACCTCTTCGGCACAGGCTTCTATCTGGGAACGCCAAACATAAACGGCTGGATGACCCACTATACAGGTGACGCCAACCACTCCTTTGAGAATGTTTACAGTCGCTCAGCAGACTTTCACCCAGCTACAGCCCCGGTAGCGGGCTTCCCAGATGCATACAAGCCGCTCAACGAACTCGTGGATCTGCAGGGCACAGGCGGTATTCTACGTGCGGTACGCGCAGCAGTCTCATACAGATACGTCACCACTGCGGGCCGTAACGGCAACTACCCAAAGCCGGTGGCCGAGGCGCAGGTCAACGATGCGTACCCTGTTGATGTGCTTGCGCAAAACGGCGTGATGTACATGCTGGAATGGGATGGCGATACTGATATTACCTCAGTTCGCTACAGTACCGATCTAGTTAATTGGACCACCCTGTTTACCACGACGACAAGTACGTACCCTAATGCGTTCGCGTTGGTTGGTAACGATTTTTACTACACCATCGGCCGGAATTTGCATCGGGTTAAGGGCTCAGCCTACGGCGGCGTCCCGAGCGGAGCAAACCTGAGTCCGGTGGGCGCAGATGATGCTTACTCGACGGACGTGGACACGCCATTGTCGCTGGCGGCAGGATCGCTAGGCGTGCTTCCCAATGATAGCGATGGCAACGATGACTTCTTAACGGCGAGCTTGGTGAGCGGTCCAGCGAATGGAACCTTGACGCTAGAAGCAAACGGTCGCTTCGACTACGTGCCGAATGCGGGGTTTGAAGGCACGGACACCTTTGTGTACGAAGCCACCGACGGCTTGGCAAGCACACAGGCCACCGTCACCATCCAGGTGGGCACGCCAAGTCCGCAGGTCCTGGTCACCGACATCAGTATTACCGGGCCCACCACCATCACTACTGACGCAGGCACCGCGCAGCTTACTGCCAACATCTTGCCCACTAATGCCACCAACGCATCAGTCACCTGGTCCATCCAGGGCACTACCCTAGGCGCTACCGTATCTAATACTGGCCTGGTCACCGCTTCGGGGGAAACCACCGGCAACGGCACGATCACCATCCGCGCTACCGCTGATGACGGCTCCGGGGTGTCTGATGACCACGACCTTACCATCACCAACCAAGCCTCTGACCCCGATACCCAAGCCCCCTCTGCCGTAACGCTCAGCGCTGATGATCCTACCCCCTTCTCAGTGAGGCTCTCCTGGTCCACCGCTTCTGATAACATCGCCGTCACTGAGTATCAAGTTTATCAAGACAACTCCCTCATCGCTGCCCTGTCCAGCACCGAACTCGCCTACACCGCCGTGGACCTGTCCGCTGAAACTAGCTACACCTTCACCGTCAAAGCACTTGACGCCGCGGGTAACGCCTCTGATCTGAGCAACCCGCTCACCGTCACCACCCAGCCCCCCAGCAGCGATACTGAAGCCCCCTCTACTGTTGTACTAAGCCTGGAGAGTCAGACTGTCAACACTGCTTCCCTGTCCTGGACTGCTTCTTCTGACAACGATCAACTCGCCTTCTACTACCTCTTCCAAGATGATATTCAGATCGCTACGATCAACGCCCCTACCACTACCCATACCGTTACTGACCTGCCCCCCGGTACCTACGCCTTCACCATCAAGGCCGTAGATGCCGCCGGGAACCAGTCTGAGAACAGCAACTCGGTGAGCGTGACTATAGAGCAAGTGCCTATCCCCCAGCCTGCTGACTCTACTGACACCCAGGCCCCCCAGCCCTTTGAACTACTCGCTACCGCTACCCCCACCACCGTAAACTTGTCCTGGACTACCCCCCAGGATGACTACGGGGTAGTAGGATACATCCTCTTAATCAATGGGGTAGCGCAAGATACCCTATCCGCTACCGCTACTGCCTACTCAGCAACTGGACTTAACCCCGATAGCACCTACAGTTTCACGCTGGTAGCCTTTGACCAGGCCGGTAACACCACCGAGGCTTCCTACACCATTGACCTATCTGAAGTGGTTGACCCAACCGATCCACTGCCCAGTGAACCCGAAGTGCCCCTAGCTGCCGCACCCCCGCTGTTCACCCCCAACGATGATGGGCAAAACGATACCTGGCAGATCACCCTGCCTGATGGGCAAGTACTTAGCAGCCTAAAAGTCTACGACCAGCGCGGTAGAGTCGTCTTCGCTACCTCGCAAGCTAATCAACCCTGGGACGGCACCTTCCCAGGAAAACTACTGCCCAAAGGCCCTTACTATTACGCGCTCAATATCTTAGATACCAACAATAACCAAACACGTAGTACCACCGGCTCCGTGGCCATAATTAGATAAACCACAATGAAACGAATTGCCTTAGTTATCGCTCTGTTTACCTCCTTCCCGTTGGTTGCCCAGCAATTACCCTATCTAAATCCGCTGGTTAGTCCGCATCTCTATAACCCAGCCTACGTAGGAAGCAGCGGCTACGGAGAAGTGTGGTTGGTGCACCGCCGACAGTGGGTAGGAATTAACAATGCGCCCGTAGTAAACGCGGCCCAGTTGCAACTGCCTTTTAACAGTGGGTTGTCGCTCGGACTCACCGCGATAGATAACCGACAGGGTTTTTTCGCAACCAGTCTGGGACGCCTGACTACCAATTATGCGGTACAGTTGGGAGAAGACCACGAGCTGGCTGCGGGTTTGTCGTTTGGAGCGGGAACCAGCCGCGTCGACGTTGGTAGTTGGGGAGATAGTTTTACCAACGACCCAACCGCCCTAGCGGCGATGGACGGTCAGTATTTTCTGACCGGTGGGTTAGGACTTCGTTACCGCCTGCGAGGGCTGCAACTAGGTGTTGCTCTTCCTCAGTTGGCCCAGTCTGACCGACTAGATGTGAGCGACGCCGAACAAGCGAGCATCAACCTGAACCGCTATCAGTTGCTTTCGGCGCGCTATCGCTTAAATCTCAACCAGATTGGGGTTGAACCCCAGGTACTGTACCACCGAGGGGCCAATCTGCCCGACGAGTACGAGGCTGGAGCTACGGTCTACTATCGCCAGTTGGCGTGGTTAGGGGGTTCGTACCGGCAGTCGAGCAACGCTTCCGCTTGGGCTGGAGTGCAGCTTTACCGCCAGCTTCGTCTCAACTACGCCTACGAAATGGCGGTTGGCACCGAAGGAAGTGAACTGGGCGGCACGCACGAAGTGCTACTAGCTTTCCGGTTCGGCAAGAAGAAACGAAGCCAAGAACAAATAATTAGCGAAGCGGCCGATGAGGCCGTCGTTGACGATCCTCTGGCTACCAACGAGCCGCTAGAGGAGCCGGAAGCGACGGTAGAGCCACAAGAGGAGGCACCGGCTAGTGAGCCTATTCCGGCCGATGCTCCGAACGAACCGACGTTTGTAGAAGAAGATAGTACGACTCCGCTTGCTGATACCGAAACGCCGGATACTCCAGTAGAGGACTTCTCGGAAGAGCCTGCCTTCGCCCCCGATCCGCTGGCCTCTCCCAACAACCAGGTGGCGGTAGCGCCCAGTAACGATCCGCTGGAAATGGAACCTGGTTACTACGTAGTAGTGGGGGCTTTTAGCGTACAAGGCAACGCCATCCGGTACCAGGGCGCGTTAGAAACGCAGGGTCAGAAGTCGGAGTATGGCTTTAGCTCTAAAACCCAATTGTACTACGTATACGTGAAGCAGTCGGGCGATGTCTCCTCGGCGCGCCGCCGCTACGAGAAGGTGCGCGAGATTCCGATGTTTATGTTTGATGGGGCTTGGGTGCTTAAAATTGAAGATGCCCAGCGCTAGACTCAACTAGATAGCGGGCTTAAATGTGCTCGCCAGGAAGGATACGCCAGAAGAAAGTGACCGAATTTGGTTACTTTCTTCTGGCGTACTTGTTTACTTAGTAGAACCTTCAACCCAATGCCCACGCTCTACTTCCCCCTGCTTCCACCGCTCGCTAGCGATACGCTAACGCACTTATCACATCCGGAAGTGCTACCGAGTTACCCTACGCTTGCCCCCCCCTTGCAGCGGGCGGTCACCTTCGCCTGGCGGTGGATGCGTGGCCAGCCTAGATTCACCGTGCCGACGTCGGGGTCTACCGGCCCACCGAAAACCATTGAAGTCACCCGCCAGCAGATGCTAGCCAGTATCCGAAACACCCAGCGGGCGTTGTCCCTCACTTCGGATCATACCGCTCTGTTGTGCATCGACCCGGCTTACATTGGTGGTATGATGATGCTGGCCCGGGCGCTGGAGATCGGCATGGATGTGGTGGGCGTACCCCCGACAACCGATTGCCTACAGGACCTACCGGCGCAGGCCAATTTCTTGGCGCTGGTGCCCCTGCAACTACAAAGTCTGCTAGAGACTAATTCAGTTCTCCTTAATGCTGCTCACGCGATACTGATCGGAGGCGCCCCGGTAGGCTCTGATCTGGAGGAAGCTGTTCGTACCCGGGTTACGCCCCCCGTGTACAGCACCTACGGCATGACCGAGACCGCCTCGCACGTAGCCTTGCGCCGACTGAATGGCTCCGTCCCGGAGGATGTCTTCCGGGTGTTAGGCGATACCCAAATTGGTACCGACGACCGCGGATGCCTACGACTTCGCGGAGCAGTAACGCAGCACGCGTGGATAGTTACCAACGATCGGGTTGAGTTGGTGGATGAGCAAAGTTTCCGGTGGCAGGGCCGCTACGACTGGGTGATCAACAGTGGCGGAGTAAAGGTGTCACCTGAGGCCGTTGAACAGGCAGCGGCCGCCCAGTGGGAAGGGGCTACTGCCCCGCCCCTGTTGGTGGTGGGACTTCCTGATCAACGTTTGGGAGAACGGGTGGT
Organism: Tunicatimonas sp.; assembly: GCA_049650865.1. Lineage (GTDB taxonomy): Bacteria > Bacteroidota > Bacteroidia > Cytophagales > Cyclobacteriaceae > Tunicatimonas. The sequence goes on along the minus strand of JBASAY010000013.1, from coordinate 34,366 downwards.
GTTGGTGGTGGAAGGGCGGCCCCCTTCGGAGCCTGACCAGCAGCGCCTTTTGCAAGCGGTGGCGAAGGCCGTACCGCGCTACCATGCCCCCCAGCAGGTGGTCTACGTAGAGATGATCCCCCGAACTCCTACCGGAAAACTAAACCGCCGGGAAACCGTTGCGATGCTATTGCGTACTGTCTGCTGAAGTCCGCTTTGCTACGCTATACAACGCTTATGGTTACCTCCGTTCACGTTCGCTATCACACCCCACTGCTTCCCCCACCCTACGCGTACCGTTACGTTCTTACCCTGCAGCCCCAAAAACAAGCGATTCATGTTCGTCTGGACTGGACCTATACCGACCGCGACGAACTAACCGAGGATGAGATTGTAGAGGAAGGGTTTACGGCAGACGATGATTTCTTTTGGGAGGGGGCGCTACCCCTGGTTTGGAAGAAGACCTTGGACGATCTGCATCGAGTGACCCGCTGGGTGTCACCGTCCGACGACGATTCTTTGCACGTGTCAGTGACTACATCTAACCAACAGGTCGCCGGTGGCGCACCGAGTGACCGCCCGGAGTGGGAGTACTTCCTGCAAGAAACCATTCAGGCGGTGTACGAAGCGGCGCACAAGGAACGCCCCCTTCGGCTGGCTTACTTATCAGTTGAAGACAACAGCAGCACCCAACTGCACTGGGAGGCCAGTTTTTTGCAACGCCACCTTACCCTCACCCAGGTTACTGGTCGCCAACGGCAGGAGCGGCAGCTGCCCTGGTCTGAGCTTCGTTCTTTACTGCAGACGTGGTACGTACCTGACTATTATTCCGATAAGTCGGTACAGGATATTCCTCAACAACCGGGCGAGTACGTAGACCCCGGTGATGGACGATGGTACCAGCTCGGTAGGGCGGTTATAAATCCGGGGAAACCTGATGCTATTGGTAAGCTCCGAACCGTGATTGGGCGCTTTCTGGCGCCATCCTTGAGCGGCAAACGATAACTTTAGGAAGCGGTAGTATAGAGGTTTTACATTATGCTGTTACAATGACCGTTCAGAACCGTTCGGTGATTACTAATGCGGTGGAATAAACCTCTGGTTAGTTTGTAATTTTTATAATCTCTCGGCCACACTTTTGATGTATAACTAATTTTTCGGGATCATTTTTGAGATTTAATAATTAGTTTTACTTTTACTCCCATCAGCGCTTAATGTAATGGGTTACTGCATAGCATGTGTTAAGATTAGCTAACGCAAAACGTACGCTGGCTTCTATATTTTTTACCCATGAGAAACAACCTTCGCGATCGCCTGAGGAAGTACCAGTACTCTACGGCCATTCCCATTTTCTTGATGGCTACCGATGCAGCTGTTATCGCGGTGTGCCTTCTTTCCATCCATCGCTATACCCCGTGGCTGGAAAGTGTGTCTCACCAGACGATGATCTCGGTAAGCATCAATGCCGCTCTAGGGTGGTTGGTCGCCTCTATGCTGGTGTCGGCCTACCAGATTGAGAACCTCGGTCGACCGCGTAAGCTCGCCGCCCACTGGGCAGCTACTAGCGTTCTGTATTTGGCACTGATGCTGCTATTGACCTCTTTGTTACCTTCCTTAACCTTTACTGCTGAACGCTTGGCCGCCCTAATGGGAGCAACTTTTCTACCCCTGTTTGTAAAGCTAGGGATGCTTTTCTTTTATCGGTTCTATCGTCATCAGTATCCCTACCAGAAGAAAGCGGTGATTGTAGGCTATACGTCCCGGGGGCAAGACTTAGGTCGTTTCTTTACCGATAACCGCTCGCTACCCCAGGTATTTCTTGGTTACTTTGATGACAACCCGCCCCCGGAGTTTCTTCTCACCGACAAGCACCTGGGCGGCACCGCTGAAATCAAAGATTATTGCCTCAAGCACGGCGTGCGAGAAGTATATTACGCTATGCGTAACAACAGCGCGCTGCTCGAAGATCTCTCTTCGTTTGCCGAGCATAACTTCATCTACTTTGGTATTGTGCCCGATGTAGGGGGCCTAAACGAGGGGCGCCGCATTGATACCCAGCTCTACGACGACAGCCGGATTCCGGTAATCTCTACCCGCAAGGCCCCGCTGCGCCTGCTGGTAAACGCTCAGTTGAAGCGGAGCTTCGACATTACTTTCTCACTGCTGGCCCTACTGTTTCTGGTCCCTTTCGTATTCCCAATTATAGCACTAGCTATTAAACTAGAATCTTCTGGTCCAATATTCTTCAAGCAACTGCGTCCGGGCCGCAACAACCAGTTATTTTGGTGCTATAAGTTTCGCACCATGCGCGTAAACAATGACACGGAGCAGCAGGCCACCAAGAACGACCGACGCATTACCCGCGTGGGGGCCTTTTTGCGCAAGACTAGCTTAGACGAACTCCCTCAGTTCTATAACGCCCTGTTGGGTGATATGTCGGTGGTAGGTCCGCGGCCCAATCTGGTTGCTCACCTAGAGCAGTACGGCAAGGTAATTCATGAGTATCCGCTACGCCACCAAATCACTCCGGGCATCACGGGTTACGCCCAGATTAGCGGCTACCGCGGCGAAACCAAAGAGTTACACCAAATGCAGGAGCGGGTTAACCACGACCTGTGGTACATTGAAAACTGGAGTTTGGCTTTTGACATAGAGATTATCGGGCGCACCGTGTGGAACGCCGTTTCGGGGGAAGAAAACGCGTACTAGATGACCACCGAGGCACCTCCTGATACCGTAGCGCAGCCGCTTCGGAAAGTACAGCTTATTCGCACCTGGGTAACCACCGCCCCTTACCGGCGGTTTATCCGGGAGATTATCGGCTACGCCCAGCGGCGACAGTCTTCGTACGTCTGCTTTGCCAACGTACACATGCTCATGGAGGCCCACCGCAATCCGGACTTTAACCAAGTGGTGAACCAGGCAGAGCTAGTTGCTCCCGACGGCCGCCCCCTGTCGGTGCTGATGCGCTGGCAGTTCGGCTTGCAGCAAGATCGCGTGTGCGGCATGGACTTACTTCCCGACCTGCTGCGCAGCGCCGCCGAGCAGTCGCTATCGGTGTACTTCTACGGTTCTACGCAAGCCAACTTAGACATTATTGAGCAGCGACTGAAACACGAGTACCCTACCTTGCACATTGCTGGTTTGGAGTCCCCTCCCTTTCGTCCGCTCAGCGCCGAAGAAGATCAGGACGCGGTGGACCGCATCAACAACTCCGGGGCGCACTTAGTGTTTGTCTCGCTGGGCTGCCCCAAGCAGGAGCGCTGGATGGCCGACCACCGGGGGCGGGTGCACGCCTGTATGCTGGGACTGGGCCAGGCTTTTTTGACCTTTGCGGGCACCGAAAAGCGCTTACCCCGCTGGGCCCATGATTATGCTCTGGAGTGGGCCTACCGCCTGTACCTGGAGCCCGGGCGGCTGTGGAAACGCTACCTGGTAGGCAATACCTGGTTTTTGTACAATGCCCTCATCCGGGTAATTCGCACCCGGGTGCGGACCGTTCGGTAACCCGACAATCCGGTGATCCGGCGACTAAATAATAGTCCGGGCCTTTACTGGCGTAAAGATGGAATAACAACTTACTATGAAAATACTGATTACCGGTGGATCTGGTTTTATTGGCACCAACTTACTGCAATCTTGCTTAGACCAGGACGTCGAAGTACTAAATCTGGACTGGAACCCCCCGCTCGATGCCGCGCATATTCCGTACTGGGAAGCCTTAGATATCATGGATGCCACGCGCCTTGGCGAGGTCTTCGCGGCGTATCAGCCCACCCACGTCGTGCATTTAGCCGCCCGCACCGATACTGATATCTACGAGCTAGACGGTGATCTAAACGAATACATTCAGAATACGGTAGGTACTCAGCACGTGCTGGATGCAATTAAGGCAACGCCCAGCGTGGAGCGTGCTATCATCACCTCCAGTATGTTTGTGTGTGAGGCGGGCTATTTGCCCCAGCACGACCAAGACTACCGTCCGTTTACCCTCTACGGGGTTAGCAAGAAGCTGACGGAAGATTATACCCGGGCGGCGAACCTCAACTGCACCTGGACAATTATCCGGCCGCAGACGATCTGGGGTCCGTGGAGCCTGCGCTACCGCGATGTGATGTTTCGAGTAATGAATAAAGGACTGTATTTTCATCCTGGTAAAGAAAATGTACGGCGCGCCTACGGTTATGTGGGTAATGTGGTGTGGCAGATTGAGCAAATATTGCAGGTCCCTGCCGAAAAAGTGCATGAACGGGTTTTTTACGTGGGCGATACACCCATCGACCTGCGGCAGTGGGTGGAGCTTATCTCGCAAGAGCTTACCGGCAAGCCGGTGCGCCTGCTGCCCACCCCGGTGGTGAAGGGCATCGCCCGGGTGGGTGATACGCTAACGCGTAACAACATTCGATTTCCTCTCACCAGCACCCGCTTCAACAGTATGACGGAGGATTACCTAGCCCCCATTGAGAAAACGCACGAGGTGCTAGGCTTGCCCCCCCACCCGACCGAGGCAGGCGTGCGGGCGATGATTCGCTGGTACCGAAGCGACGCGGCCCAGGTGCCCCAACTTGCCGGGCGCAAGCTACGCGCCCAATTAGCCAAGCAGACACCCGTTGCGGTATGAAAAAGATTCTGGTAGTTGGGCAAACTCCACCGCCTTACGGGGGGCAAGCAGTAATGATTGAAAGCATGCTAAAGTTTAGTTTTCAGCGCGTAAAGCTTTATCACGCCCGAATGGATTTTTCGGAAGGCATGGACGAGATAGGAAAATTCAAGTTCGCCAAAATCGTTAAATTGTTGTATCTAATAGGCAGAATATACTTCCTTCGGTTTCGGCACGGAATATCCACCCTCTATTACCCTCCAGCTCCTCCGAATACTATTCCTGTGGTTCGAGATATTATCATCCTCAATGCTACAAGGTGGTTATTCAAATCAACCATATTTCACTTCCACGCTGCCGGAGTTTCCGAATTGTACGCAAAATTTAGTGGTATCCTTAAGAAGCTTTACGAATGGGCTTATTTTTATCCTGACGTTTGTATTCGCTTATCCGAGTTCAATCCTGAAGATGGCAAGATTTTTAGAACCGGTCGCGAATACATCGTGCCCAATGGGCTGCCCGACGCAGGCGCGGCTTACTTAGAAATGGAAAACAAGCCAAGCAAGCAAGATGCGCCCATCAAACTTCTGTACGTCGGGCTGCTTTGCGAAACCAAAGGGGTGCTGGTTCTTCTGGAAAGTATGCACTACTTAGTCCAGGCAGGTCACCCCTTCGTACTACAGTTAGTTGGTCGCTTTGAGTCAGTTGGTTTTCAACAACGCGTTGAGCAGTTTATCGTACAGAAGAACCTGGGTCCGTATGTTGAACTCTTAGGGGTGCGCACCGGTGAAGAAAAGCATAAGACGTTTGCTCACGCTGATATCTTCTGTTATCCGACTTTTTTTGAGGCAGAAACTTTCGGTCTAGTAGCCTTAGAAGCGATGCAATTTGGGCTCCCTGTGGTGGCCACACGGTGGCGCGGCGTTCCCTCGGTAGTCGTTGACCAGGTAAGTGGGTTCATTGTCCCCCCCCAAGACGCCAACGCGTTTGCCGACAAACTCGCCTTACTTATAGAAGATGAGTCCACCCGAAAATTAATGGGCAAAAAGGGGAGAGAAATCTACTGTCAAAAATTTACCGCCCAACGGCACTTTGCCCTACTTGAGGTAGCATTTACCAATTAGCTGCATGAAGTTAGTATACATCAACCGAAAAAAGATTGAGGTGAGTCAGAGTATTGAGCTGTATTTTGAGCAGGTCGCTCACTATCTCCCAGCAGACATACGCATTGAGCAATTTATGGTAAACCGCCGGAATCAGGGATTAATAAACAGACTTCTGAACATAGTGGCTGTCCTGAAAAAACCTAAGGGCGATGTTTATCACGTGACGGGAGACACTAATTATCTGACCATTCTTTTACCAAAGAAGAAGACGCTGCTCACCGTGCACGACATTTATTATGTCTATTACGCGTTAATGAGTCACAATCCGATTATTCGGTTTATAAAATACCATCTTAATAAGTGGTTATTCTACAAGTTGCCAGTTTGGCGAAGCTCACTGATAACGGTCAACTCTGAGTTTACAAAAAAAGAGTTGGTGCGAATTACTGGGTGTACACCAAAGAAAATAGTAGTTGCTTACTGTCCCATTTCGCCTTTGTTTTGTTCTTACCCTAAGGTGTTTGATGATAAAAATCCTGTCATTCTTCAAATAGGAGTTATGCCAAACAAGAATCTGCTTAGACTTTCTGAAGCTCTAAGGGGGATTCAGTGCCGTTTGGAAATTATCGGAGACCCTGATGAAGCAACCCTCCTGGCGCTTCAGAGCAACCAGATTGCCTACGCTTGCTACGCGAACCTCAGTATTGAGAATTTAGTACAAAAATACGTAAATTGCGATTTATTGGTCCTTGCATCTACTTTTGAGGGATTTGGGATGCCAATTATAGAAGCGCAGCGCGTGGGGCGCCCCGTTGTTACCAGTGATACCGCTGCTATGCCCGAAGTGGCCGGCCGAGGTGCCTGTTTGGTGGACCCGTACAGCGTAGATTCTATTCGCGCTGGCATTAAAAAAGTTATTGCAGATGCTAGTTATCGAGAAAGCTTAGTGGAAGCAGGAACAAAGAACTGTGAGCAGTATCAAGCCCACCACGTAGCAGCTATTTACCACCGCACTTATCGACAGTTAACCAATAAAACTACCTAACCTATGAGAATATCTACGCAATACAAATTTATCTTCTTTTCTAACCCTAAGACCGGTTCAGAAAGCGTTCGTAAAATGCTTGATGAATACTCGGACATCAAAGACAATAAAGCTGACAGAAATAGTCCCTTCACTTCTCATATGCCTCCCCGCGAGGCAAAAGTACTTTTTGAAGAACGAAACTTGCCCTACGATGAATACTTCAAGTTCGTTTTTGTCCGGAACCCCTGGGCCAAAATGGTGTCGCTTTATCAAATGCTTTACTCCGGCAAACCTACTAAGATGTTGGTCACGGGTACGTTGGGTGATCAGTTAAAGGATAGATTAAAAAAGTTTAAGCAGCGCTATCTGACTAAAAAGCCAACTTTTCATGAATGGCTACATTCAATAAATACCCAGCCACTCAATCAGAATTCGGAGGACTGGTTGAGATACGGCACCTACTCGCTGGATAAGTATGCTACGGACGAACAGGGCAATATGTTGGTAGACAAAATTATTCGGCTGGAAGATATCAACCGAGACTTACTTCCCACCCTTGTCCAGATTGGAATACCAAACGCTGAGTCGTTGGTTATTGAAGAGATAAACCGAAGAAAGTATAATAGTTACACAACCTATTACGATGAGGCGACTATCAAACTGGTAGGTGAACGGTTTCGGTACGATATTGAAAAGTTTGATTATCGCTTTGGCGAGTAGGTATCTATTAACTATACAGTTTATAATAAATCACCCCTCACTAATCATAAGCAATAATGACTATAGCCAAACAATCAGATAAGAAAAGCTACATATATTCTCTTCAACTTTTGAGGATTATAGCTGCGTTTTTCGTAATGCTATTCCATATCAACTCAATCTTTGTTGAAAAGTACAATATTCATCCTATTCTTTCTTACGTTAATTTTGGCCAAAGTGGTGTACATATCTTTTTCGTATTAAGTGGGTTTGTCATGTATCTTATGCACCGAGACGATATTGGAAATGGATTAAAAAAAGCAAATATATTTGCAACTAAACGTTTCATTAGAATATATCCTACTTACTGGGTATTAACTAGTTTAGTTTTAGTGTCTATGTTTTTAACCTCAGGGGAGGTAAAAGCCTACAAATACTCTTTTAGTTATATCTTCGAGTCATATTCTCTATTTCATTTAGGCTTAATGGAAGGAAACCCATTGATACCAGCTGGTTGGACGCTTTTCCACGAAGTTAAATTCTACTCTTTTTTTCTACTATTAATTGCACTTAAAGATATTAAAATTCGAAATTTTGTCATATGGGTAGCCCTTACTATAACAGTTATAAATATATTTATAGATACCGCCGCTTATCCCGTATTTACATTTTATTTCAGCTCTTTTAATCTATTGTTTGCTATGGGGGTAGTTTCCGGATGGATAACTGATCACTATGCTAGGCAAGTAGGTAATTTAGCTAATGTTATTTTTGCTATTTTCGCCTTTGCTGGTGTGTCAGTCATAAGTAACTATTTACTGTGGGACACAGATCCAACTTCTATTATCATCTTTGGCATAGTAAGCTTTCTAATCATCACCTCATTAAGTTGCTACGAACAAACTAGACAGAGCTCATTTAGATTTAGCTCCACAATTTTAATGCTTGCAAATATTACGTATTGTTTATATCTAATCCATTACCCTGTCTATACGATTATTACTATCATTGATCGCAAACTAAATCTACCGTACAGCTTGGTTGTTATAGCTATGATTTTTGTTTCTTTTGTAGCCTCTATTATATACTATAAATTGATCGAAGAACCATTAGTTAATGTCCTAAAACGTAAACTACTCAAATCAAAGAAAAATACAATTAGGACAGAAGTTTTTACAAATTAGTTGGGCACTTAAAATTGGTCAATCTATTTATTGTAGTTTCAACTAAAATTTTAAGTTGCCTAACCGATTTAATTTTTTTTAATAGCTAAAAGGAGGGTTTATGAGTTGGATAGAATCTTATTCTGTCAAACAGTCGGCAGATCGGCACTTCTATTTAGTGTTCATTCTTGCTTTATTTACAACATTGTTTCCATCCAGGGCGTTAGGCTACGTTATTCCTTTCATCTGCTTGGCTTTTTTTATCGTTAAAAGCCGATCTGGTAAAACGTTTGCCAGAGCAGTTATCTTAGTTTTACTTTATATATTAGTCGTTTCCTTCTACTGGGCACTTTATAAATACGAGGGGGTCGATTTTTTTGTAAGCAATGCAATCGTATCATTTTTTACCTATGGTTCCATAATCTACCTATTAGTGGAAAAGGATTCATTTGTTTCGCCTAACTATTCTTATCTGAAGTACGCTAAAATTCTTCGCTATGTATTATTAATAGAGGGAATAGTAGGAACCACACAGTTTGTTTTAGTATCAGCTACCGGTAGGTTCGATATACTTCCCGGAGATGCTGTCCAGGGCACCATCGGCTTATTTGCTTTTATTTCGGGAAATCCAGGCTTTGGTAACCAGATGTTTGCTATTAATATGGTATTCTTTCTAGTGTTCTTTAGCCCTTACTTATTGATTTACCGTAAAGGTATAGTACCTTTTTTAATAGGTTTGCTATCTCTTATGATGGCGGGAGTGTTGCATGTTTTTATTGCTTTACTTTTTAGCTTGCTATTAACATTATTTTTCTTTAGAAGCAACCTATTATTTAGTAATATTGGTAAACTAATTGGTGCTGTTTTTTTAGTAGGCCTACTTATTCTTCCTCTTCAAATTATCTTTCCTGAGTTCTCAAGAACTGCTAGTGTATTTCTGGCGCTCTACCAAGACTTAGACTCACCAAAATTTCGCATTGTTGAAAGGACAGTAGGTGATATGCCCGATGAATATCCATTTGTTAATCTAGTTGGCTTAGGTCCCGGACAATATCTAAGCCGAGCCGGACTAATCAGTTCAGGTGATTATACTGAGCGCCCACTACCGTTTCTAGCAAATACTACTTCTGAGCCTCTGCGTAAGTATGGCTTCCAAACTTGGGATAGTTATGCATCTAATACTGATCGCTACGGGGGCTCTACTATGCATCGACCTTATTTTTCTTCGTTATCACTTTACGCAGAATTCGGACTGTTGTTTTTGCTTCTTTTGTTCGTTTATCTTATAGCATTAATTTTAAAGATGCGTAGACTATACTTAGCAAATCGCCGTAAAGGAGACGATTTGTCGTCCTATATCTCATTTGCACTTGGTCTACTTTTACTATTTCTTTTTTCTATCTCTTTTTTTGACAACTATTTAGAAACTACGCAGGCAATATTTCCTGGACTTCTACTTATGAGCGCATTTCGTCGCTCCTTAAAGGTTGGCATTCCTCTAATTGAAAAACCTACTAACCCTGTATCTAAATCCTATAAGTAAGCTTAAAACGGTAAGTTAATGTTATCAACTTAACAGTTTGTAGCCGTATCTGAACAGTAAAGGAAACGTAAGTAATGTCACTTGCAACTTTTTTATAGTTGACAAATTGCCTCTCCACTCATTATCTGCGTTCACCTTAACAGATCCCGATATAGTTCTAACGATGGGATTACCCCATATTGAAATATCTTTAGTGCCGTGCTGGTCATAAAACTTTCCCTCTTCAAAGTGATAGTGAGGAGGATAAATGGGAAGCCCTAGCGCGACCGTTATGTCGTCAAGGACTTCCTGAGGATTTTTTACAAAATCCTCGTAACGTACTCTCAAATAGCGCACATTTGGTCTCCGTCCTACTAATTCACAGCCTATATTCCACTTAATCCAACGGAGGGTAGCTTTTACTATTCCAAAGGAGGTCATACTTAATTTAGTGTCGGTACGTACATCGTTCCTTATGAACTTCTTGCCCCACGAATAAGCCACTCCGCGGGGGTCACGTACCAGGTGGAGGAGCACCATATCAACGGACTTTAGGCGGCTTAGAAAAAACGCGTAATCCGGCGTTTTAGATGAATCTATGACGTACTGTTCTCCCGACACTTTGAGTACGCTTGCGTACAGATTTTTCAGAGTCTGGGCGTACGCGCGCGATTCGTTATTTAAAGGGCGGTTGAGGTAGTAGTTTAAAATTAAGTTTTTTAAACCCACCTGAGACGTATGTGCGAAAAAATCGACCTGTTGACGTTCGATTGGCCGGTTGGTGTATACGCTGGCCAGCACCTGGTTCCAAAAATCTGATTCGTTAAACAGTGTGCCATCCGACACCGGATGGTTGGCTTGAATTCCGTATTCCCACAAATAACAAATCTCGTTGACACCAATTAAACCTGGCCAGAAGTTAAGCAGTTTAGTGAGTACGGTGCTTCCGCTTCGTCCAGAGCCCCCAATGTAAATTACCTTTATTTTCTTTTTCATGCGGTTATAATGAAAGTACTCATTCGTTGATCCATTTGAGTATCCGCTTCCCCCCTAATTGGTAAAACTCCTTTTTATTCCATAAGTACTTCATCACTATTCGGACCGCCAGTGCAAGCCTTCGCTTACGAATACAAACTACAAAGGCGTCTATAGCATTGAAGGTGAGTAGATGGTTCTTGAAGACGCGGTACTTGTCTATTCCCTTCTTGTGTATCAATGTTGGCTTCCAACGAGATAAGACTTGATTGATTTTAATAAATCGTTCTTGAAAATTTGCGTATGAGAGCCGATTTAATTCGCTGGTATGATAATACATCAAAAATTCATCGACGTACTCAATAGTGGGCTCAAGCAGCGAAAACTTAAGCCACCAATCTAGGTCTTCTAGGTACCGAATACTTTCGTCGAACGGAATTTCTTCTAGAAACCTCCTTTTCATCATTAAGCTAGATGGAGTAGGCGGGTGCCATCCATATATTAAATGATCAAATAGGTTCTCTCGGTAAAGCTCTCTCTTTTCGCGTCGACGTTTTTCGTTTTGAACAATCCACTGTTGGCAAGTTACCAGATCAATCTGAAGATTATCCTCGAATAAGACCACCTGCTTGGCTAATTTTTCAGGATGCCATTCATCGTCTGAGTCTAGCAGAGCAATCAGATGGCCCGTACTTTTTTGGAAGGCTATGTTCCGAGTTTTAGAGACGCCCCCATTCACCTCCTGTCGGATAACCATAACCTGGTCAGCAAGTTGAGGGTACTTTTGCCGCAGGTAGACGCCTACCTCAAAATCAGACCCATCGTCCACCACAATAATTTCGTCAGGACGACGGGTTTGATTAACCACCGATGTTATCGCTCGGATCAAGCTTTCGCGCCGATTGTACACCGGTATTAGTACAGAAACGGTACATATCAAGGAGTGTAAATCAAATAAATGATCGCTCTAACAGTAATTAAGATTAAGCTTTTTTCGTAGCTGATATTGACCTAAACGATGCAACCAACTCTGGTTTGGTCCGTAGCAAATAAACCAAATAGAGGCCTCCACTTACTAAAACCTGTAAAAACAATACTAACCACGTATTATCCTGGGTGAGATAAGACGAGCCGTATACCAGTGCTACAATAAGCGAACAAACAGCAAGTGGTTCCATAAAAGCCCGAGCGTACTTCCGCAGTTCAAAATCGATTGAACTACGAATGTAAAACAACATTATAGAAAGGATTACAAGCATAGCTATAATATAAGAGGCTGCAACCGCTTCAATTGAAAACTGAACTGCCCCGTACATTAATAATAGACTCAAACCCAAGTAGAACAGCTTGATCCGGAGATTTAAACCCACCCTGCCAATGCCAGTGAAGAGATTGTTGAGGCAATAGTAGAAGCAAGCCAACACGCCCGCCACCGATAGTATCTGGATAACCGAAATGCTATCTGTCCATTTATCACCAAAAACTAAAGGAATAGCTATTGGTGAAAAAACAAAAGCAGCAGCAAAAAGTGGTATTGCCACCAGGGCTGTAGACTCGATAAACTGACGAAATTTTTTTGAAAGTTCTACTCTTTGATCCTGAAGCTTGGAGAATACTGAAAAAGTTACCCGCGTGAAAGTCAGATCAACTAGTTCGGTTAATGTTATAAATATTTTTTGAGCAAACGAATAGTAACCAAGCGGGGCTGTACCCAGGAAGTATCCGATAAGCAAAGTATCGGCATAACGAATAAAGTAAGTAGTCATTCGATTAACCATTACTTTCGATCCAAATCCAAACACTTCAAAATAATGGGTCTTCGAAAAAGCCAAGGAAGGACTCCAGGCCGTTGTTACCCAAAGCATGACAGCCTGCATTCCGTTGAACAGGATTTGCTGAAATACCAGCGCCCAGGCGCCGTAGCCTTGGTAAGCCATAATAATACTGACGGTGCAACTTATCACGATCGCCACAGTGCGAATAATAGCTAGCTTTTTGAGCAACAGGTCGCGTTGCAGTAGCGCCAACTGCACCTTAACAGATGAAGAAAGAATATAAGTGATAGCGTGTACTCTAAGGAGGTCGGTAAGTAAAGGCTCATCGTATAGATGAGCAACTCCAGGAGCTACCAAATAAGTAAGCGCAAAGAGAAGCATGCCTAGCCCTACGTTGCCCCAAAAGGCTGATGTAAGATGATTTTGCTCTAGGTCTTTCCGCTGAATTAAAGCAGCCACCATTCCCTGCTCCACAAATATCTCACTAAAGTAGACAAAGGTGTTGGTAAGCGCGACGACTCCGAACACTGCCGGATCAAGGAGCTTAGCCAGCAAAAAGTAGGTGGATACTGAAAACAGCCGCACGCCAATCGTTTCAATGAACGACCACTTTATCCCTTCGGCGGACTTCTTCTTTAGGCTCACGCTTTCCTCCGGTAGGACTTTTTATAGTACTGCGTGTCTACATCGGTTGACTGCACACCGTTGTAGACGATGCCCGCCTTTAAATGATTTCGTTGAATCAACTGGTTGACACGCTCCAGATCATCTTTCAGAGAATACTGGTGGCGTACGGTCCACAGGGTATAATCTACGTGCTTGCTCAGCAGTAGATAGTCAGAGATGGCTCCCAGGGGTGGGGTATCTACGATAACAATTTCGTACTCATTTTTCAGGCGCGCCATGAGCGAACCCAGTGCATCGCTGGTTAATAGGTCTGATGCGTTAACGCGCGGACTGCCTGACCCAATAAAATCTAGGTTGGAGGTTCGGGTAGCCTGCACGGCCAAGTTGTCAGCGCGAAGCAGCATATCACTCAGACCCGGTTCGCCCCGTACCTGCAGTAAAGAAGCCAGGGTAGGATGGTGCAGGTCGGCGTCGATGAGTAGCGTCTTACGCCCCGCCTGGGCAAACGATTCGGCCAGATAGCGCGCTACGAAAGTCTTGCCCTCTCCACTACGGGCCGAGGTAACTCCCACCACTTTAACGTCCTGACTTAACCGCAAAAAATCGATGTGATGCCGCACGTAACGAAACGTATGCGAGAGGTAACTGTCGCTTCCGTAGAGCTGTCGCTTCTCCTTTTCCTTCACCTGAGCAATCCGCTCAATCACCGGCACTTCCGCCCACTGATTTATCTGCTCGCTACTCTCTACTTTAGAATCAAAGTAGTCGTTGACGAAAATGAAACCGGCGGGTATCAGGAGTCCTAGCATCACGGCCAGCAGCAGCACGAACAAGGGTTTAGGGCTTTCAGGCTTATCACTAACTTGCCGGGGAGCATCAATCATGGTCTTGTCCGGCACATTGGAGGCAATAGCAATGCCCGCTTCAGCCCGTTTTTGCAGCAAGTAGTTGTAGATGTTATCGTTGAAAGCGAAGCGGCGGTTAATGTCAGTGAGGTTGCGCTCGTTCTGCGGAAGTTCACTCATCGACTGCCGGATAGCGCGAATCCGGCGGCTGTTCTCCCGAAGCCCAATGTCGTTTGAATTAATTAGGTTGTCGATGTTATCGATAAGGGCCTGTTTGGTATTGTTAATTTTTCGCTCCAGCACTTGCAAAACCGGATTGTTGGGGTTTGAGCTGTAGTCTTTGGATATCTTCTCCTCGTTAAGGTTAGCCAGTTGAATCAGCAGACTATTAAGTAGTTCGTCCTGAATTCCTACTGAAGAGGGAGCCACTACGTCGGTTACGTTGTCGTTCGACGCCAGATACTGAGCCATGTACTTGTAGTATTCGTTTTGCACACTGAGCTGCGCCTGCTTTTCTTCCAGCGTAAACAGCTGATCCGTTAAGTTCTGAGAGGTTACGCTTACGTCAATTACTTGATTCTTGCCTCGAAAGTCTTCAAGACTACCCTCCGTTTTCCGGAGCGAGTCGGCCACGGTAGCTATTTGGAAGTCGATAAACTCAATGGTTCTTTTGCCCAACCGATTTTTCTTCGCTAGGTCATTGTCTACGTATACTTCAATGAGTTCGCTCAGGAACCGCTTATCTTTTTCCGGGGTAGCACTCACCAGACTCAGTCGGGCGATGTTAGAGTTTTCCGAAATGGTTTCAACCAAAAGGGCATTCTGATATGACTCGGTCAGGTCGCCAAGGCTACGAATTACCACGTAATATTCGGTGTCTGTCTCGGTAAACGCTTGCGTAGGATTGGTTACCCGCAACGAAACGTTCAGGTAGGGCAGAGAGAGTGGTTCGCTCAGCGACAGCGTAGTGTCTATCAAAATCTCACCCGACCACTCATTGACTTGTTGGGTGGCCCCATCAATAATCAGGAGTGGTTTTTCGTCAGCATCAATGCGTATCCGGTAGTGCTCCTCATCCGGGAAAGAAACCATAATGGGGGTATCAAGCAGTTCGCCCCCCAGCGTATCCAGCACCAACTGAAACGGACTAGGATAGATTTCATCAGCCACTGCGGTGGCGAACCAGCCTAGCGCCGCCGGATAGGCATAGTAGCTCGTCTCAAAATTAAGGGTAGACAAACTACGTTGCACCGTAGAGTAAGCGGTCAAGATGCCTATCTCATCCTCAAGTTCCGAATCGGACTGTAACAGGTTAAAGGCGTTCAGGAATTCTTCTTGCTGGACGGCTTTACCGCCCAGGCTTTGGTCTTTAAGCTGGATGGTAGTTACCACCCGGTAATCTTCATCGGCAACCCACAAATACAACAGCGCCAGGCTAAGCGTAAGCAGCAGCGATAGGGCAAACCAGTACCATTTTTGAAATAGCTTTCGGATGACTACCCGAATGTCAGTCTCTTCCATAGAATAGATTAGTTCCGATTGTTATCGACGAATGTAGTTGAGAATGAGCAACCCGGTAGAAACCCCAGCAAATATCAAGGTGAGAACATTTAAGTTGCTTCGGGTAGCCTTAGCTCTCAGAGGCTGTACATACAGGGCGTCGTTGGGTTGTAGGTAATAGTAAGGCGAAGCCAGCAGGTCGGGGTCTTTCAAATTTAGCAAAACGGCTTCGTTTCCCCGACCCGTCTGCCGGACGAGCGTGATGTTCTCCCGATTACCAAAATCTGTCAGATCCCCAGCTATTCCCAGGACTTCCAGCACGGTGGCTTGTTCGTTGTAAATAAAGTAGTATCCCGGACTGTTCACCTCGCCCAGCACCGTCACTTTAAAGCTAACCAGCTTTACAAAAATTGTGGTGTTATTGACGTACACCCCCACCGCTTCTTTAATTTTAGCTTCGGCCTGCTCTAATGTTAACCCGCCCACCTTAACTTCCCCTACTTCGGGCAGGGTAATCATTCCCCGGGAGTTGATAGAGTACCCATTTACGTACAGTCCTGCCGGGTTTATGGGTTGAAAGCCTCCGTCTGCCTGAATGTTAAAGTAGTCCTCAGTATCAGTATCCAGCGTCTTTATGCGAACCGACAGCACATCCTGGGGCTGCAATTCGTACACATTTCGGCGGTTATACACCAGGATAGGTGCTTCACTATTAAACTCGGGATTAGGCAGGTAAACAAGTTGCTTATTAGGGATACAGGCACTAACACAGAGAATCAAACTACTAATAATGACTGTGTGCTGTCGCATTTGAATAGGTTAAAAAGGCGTTTCTTACTGAAATTGTAAACTTTCGAGGTTCAAAGTAACGAATACTCTTTTATAAAAAGAAGCGCTTTTCACTAAATAAATTATAACAGAATAGCTCGTATAATGAAATAAAAGCAATAAATGAGGGGTCTGACTTTATCACGACTAAGTTTTCAGACATGCTCCCACCCAATAAACTTTATTCTGATAATTTCTTATGGTTCGTGTCGGCACGAACCTCCGGGTAAACAATTATCAGGATAATCTTTGATAGCAAGACGGCTCAGTAGATAAGTTGTATTTGGCCACGGTACTCTTTACTTGTCTCCTCTTCGGTGGCCAGCAGCCGATACGTGTAGGTGCCTGCCTCCACGCGCCGCCCGCGGTAGGTACCGTCCCAGCCGCTCATCTGGTCGGTAGACGAAAGGTCTTTCTCATGGTAGATCCGTTCGCCCCAGCGATTGTAAATTTCCAACAACTGAAAAACGATCTGCCGGTTAGCTACTGGTCTAAATACGTCATTGAGTCCGTCAGCATTAGGGGTAAAAGCATTCGGTAGATGAACCCCGCCCCGGGGCGCAGGCGTTGGCTCACTATCCCGTTCGGCTACCTTCACCCGTACCTGAGCTGTTTGGATGCACCCCGCGGCGTTACTGACGGACACTTCGTAGTCAGTATCAACTACCGGTGAGGCTATAGGATTCACGCAGTCGCTGCACGACAAACCATCACTGGGCACCCACTGATACGAAAAATCAGCCCGCTCGTCCTCGTCCGGAACCAGGGGCACCGACGAACCTAAGGTGATGAGCGTGTCAGAGATCACGGTAACCTGGGGCGAAGCAAGCACTTGAACTAACACTGAGTCCACCAGGGTGCACACCCCGCGTTGCTGGTAAAGATAATAGTAGGTACTGTCTTGCCCAAGGGGGGGAGTAACCGCGGGCGAAGCCTCCTCTGAGTAAAAATCGCCCTGATCGGTCCAGTAAGCGGCCCAGGCCGGATCAATTTCAGCGGATAGTGTTAGAGATTTGCTCTCACACACGATCGTATCGGGCGTTAGTAGTGTACGGGGCACCAGTTCAGTGATAGTCACCGTCGTAGGGTCATAGGGTTGGTCGGTAGAAGGATCATCAGAAGCCACCTTAGTGCCTAGAGCGGCGGGGAGATTAATGAGATACGCCTGGTGAGCCAGATTTCCAAATAGGCCCCGGGCATCCACGTCAATCGTAAAGGATACTTCGGTGCTGGCGGGTAGCGACAGGTTTTTTAGAGTGAGCACCGAGGTGCCCACCCCGGTACCTTCAGCAATTTCGTAGACGACGTCTTCAGAAATAGCAACCGATGAGATGCGCATTCCGTCAGGCAAAGTGTCAGTCAATACCACATCGGTAATGGCCGATGTAAAAGAGTTGCTGATCACCACATCATAGCGCACCGTGCTTTCGCAGCCGTCTCCCGAGGCAATAGCCTGCATCTGCACCCTAAGGGCAAAGGGGCACGAACAACCATCATTACCTCGGGCCAAACGGCCGGTACCAATGAGTTCTATCTCGCCCGTTTCCTTATCAATTGCCACCAGGCGTTCGTGGTTAATCCCGGGCGGATTGGGCCTAAAAGAAGTGGCCGAAGCGTAGCCGTAAAGTTTACCGCCGGAGTCGAAAAACATAGATCCAATATGCACTACGGTTCCCGGATCAGGTTCACCGACCAGCGATACGGTACCTACCGTAGGGCTCGCCAAGTCCGCATCGATCTTCAGCACCCGCCCCTGGGTCTGCTCAGCTTCTCTAGGGTCTAGATCATGATCGCGTTGGTAAGAGTAAATAGTGGTCCCGTCGCTAATGTCGAAGGCGAAATCATCCATCTGCACGTAAAAGTCTCCTACTGCTTCTACTATCTCGGGCGCCCATCGTAAGGGGAAGCTAGCGTGCAAACTGATCTTCTCGCCCGTTACATCCAGGTAATGAAGCAGTTGCGCTTCGCGATCATGCACAATATAATACCCATCGGGGGAGAAAGTAGCGCCGCCAAAACCCCATTGAACGTTCTGAATTGCGCCATCATCCTGTTCAAGTACCTCATGCGATCCATCAGGGTAGAGCCTAACCACGTTCTTGATCCCTTCTACTGTCAACTGATAACTCACCCCATACATCAGATTGTCCTGAGGGTTATACCCTACAGCGTTAACGTCAATGTTTGGAAAAACCACTTTATCAGTAAACGCTACTTGCCCCTGACCAAAGTTGATCGCATACACTTCGGTGTTTCTAACTGGAATAGGACCATCAGTTTGTTGATTGACATTCAGGGAAATAAATAACCGGCCATCGCATACGAACCCTTGGCCCCGAGCGGGGCAAGTCAGTGCCATATTCAACAAAAAACCGGCTAAGATTAAAAAATTGCGCTGGATAAACGCCATACGAAGTAAGAAATAAGTACCTTTTGGCAAAAATACAAATTTACCACCAAAAAGTCACCCGAAGACGGTTTTAAGCTATCATTAACTTTCGTTTCTAATGACGCAAAAAACGGTTATCCGGTGGTGTTTTATTGGTCTACTACTGCTGCTCGCGGCTCAATTCTACTTTGCGCGCCGGGTAAGCGAGCCCTACCCAGCCGTCATATTCCCAGGATTTACTTCAGTGCCGGTACATCAGGGCTACCCTTACGAGTACGAACACGTACAGGTAGTTGGCTATACCGCTACCGACTCGGCACTGCTCACGTTGGATGAAATGCTAGCCCCCGTACCCTTTAAGGCAAAGGTGTTCTATCCCAATATGCTTAGGAAGATAAAGGAGATAGTTCCAACTTCGCCAGATCATAAACCGAATGCTAACGAGCAAGCCCTCGTCCGTTACCTCCAAAGAAACCTGCGAACATCGGCTAATCGACGATTTAAACGCATCGAGTTTCGGTGGTACCAGTACCGGGCCACGTCTCCCCGCCGCGTGCATCCGGTGCTTCTTACTGATAGAAGGTCTATTTCTTTAGATTACTAACGCCAATGATATCGTCGCTTACTCACCGAATTGATGCCTGGATAACGGATGAATATCGCTTTCCCACCGGAGCGCTCAGTGTATTTCGAGTACTCTATGCTGGGTACATTTTGCTGGTTGTAGGAGCCCCCCAGTTTCGCTGGATTTCTCTTCAGCCTTCATTTTTTTTTGATCCGCCACTCTACAGCGTAGCTAGTTTTACGGATCATTTGCCAGGATATTACTTTTTCCTTACTCTTGATCTACTAGTGGTGGGGTTGTTGACTTTGTTGCTATTTGGCTTTCGTACCCGTTTGGTGTCACTTCTATTAGGTATCATAATGATTATTGGGTTTAGTTTTTACCACTCCTTTGGTAAAATTAATCATGATACCCTGCTGATGGTGATCACTCCGCTACTGATGGCTTTCTCTGGATGGGGTAGTTACTATTCATTGGATCAATCATCAAACCCATCCACCTCCTCTGAGACCTATTGGCCGGTAGTCGCCCTAGCTCTCATACTGGGATTTGCCATGTTTTCGGCGGGTTTTCCTAAGCTTATCGAAGACGGAAGCTTTCTAAACGGATGGCTCAGTTTATCAACCCAAGCGGTAAAGGGCTACGCAATTATGTATCAGCACGATGACCTAGCGGGCAATTATCTGGCACCACTCGCTCTGTTGTACGGCAACAACATTGCGTGGGAGTCTCTCGACTACGTTGCGGTAATCTTTGAAATAGGATTTCTGGTGGCGGTGGTCCGTTACGCTTGGTTTCGCTTTTTCGTACTAACCGCAGTGTTTTTTCACTTTATGAATGGCTTACTGTTAAGCATAAGCTTTGTTAATAACATTGCACTTTACCTGCTATTTATTCATTGGCCGCCCGTAATTGCTTGGTTCAATAAACTACCCGATCAACTGATTCGTTTTCCGGTGATGATTGTTGCAACTGCTGGTCTGATCACTGCCTATTACTTCTACGTACCAATTACTCTCACTGACCTGTTGCGAGTTGTCGGATTAGATGATTTATCAGCCAGTTTGCTGGTGATGGGATTAGCTTGCGGGTTCTTTGGCCTCAACTTTCTGGGTAGCCTCCTCCGCCGTCGAACAGTGGTTAAAACATAGACAATGCTTTATCCCTACTGAACATTCTCTTGCACTACCTGGGGCATTATCTTATGGGCCAAAAGCTGATAGAAACTCTTTTCGCTCCACAGGTACTTGGTGTATAGCTGAAACGCCACGGGAAGATTTTTTCTGTGGTATTGCTCCACAAAAGCGTCAATAGCGTTGTAAGAAAGGATTCTTTTCCTAAATATCTGGAACTGGGCTTCTCCCCGAAGCGCGATAATCTTATCACGCCACCGAGCGATAAATGATTCTATCTTTTGGAAGCGCTCTACATAGTAGGCTCCCGACAGGCGATCATTATCCCCCGCGTAGTAGTAGGCCAAGGGGCAGTCTACCCGAGCAATGCGAGGTTCGGTTAGGGCGAAGCTCAACCACCAGTCTGTATCCACCTGATAGCGGACGCTTTCCTGGTAAGGCGTTCG
This sequence comes from Tunicatimonas sp., assembly GCA_049650865.1. Lineage (GTDB taxonomy): Bacteria > Bacteroidota > Bacteroidia > Cytophagales > Cyclobacteriaceae > Tunicatimonas. Next base: position 13,187 of record JBASAY010000013.1, on the reverse strand, counting down.
TTCGTAGACCGCGCGTTTGGCTACCACCGTCGAAGGAACGGGGGGCGCCCAATCCGTGATCAGTCGGTCGAAGAGCTGGTCGGAGTAAAAGGGAAGGCTTCGCTCTTTGGTTTGGTGTTCCTTCACAATCCAGTCGCGCGTAGCCACCAGATCCAGGGTTGGGTCTTCTTCAAACAGGCGAATTTGCTGTTGAAGCTTATCAGGATGCCACCAGTCGTCAGAATCAAGCAGGGCAATCAGTTGGCCAGAGGTCTGCTGAAATGCTAAGTTTCGTGAGGCGGATAATCCGCGGTTCACCGGATTACGAGTTACCCGTAACAGCGGTCCGTCCAGATAACCCCGCTCTTTTAAGTATTCTTCTACACTAAAGTCAGAAGCATCATCCACCACCAGAATCTCAGTGGGCAAATAGGTTTGCTCTAGCACCGAATCTATGGCACGAAGTAGAGGCTCCTGCCGGTTGTAATTGGGGATAACCACCGAAACGGAGTAGGTCATTAGGATAAGATGTACTACATTAAAAAATACGATGTTCTTACGAACTACTGCATTGCTTGCGCCACAAAGCTACGACAATATACGATAGTTCAAGTCGCGTGGGCGGTACGTTCGTAGTTTTTATGGTCACTTGCTTATCGAAAAAGCAATGCGCAGGTTCCGGTAACATATTAATGTTACTGGGGTGGCAGGGCAGCGTTTCTCCTCGTATTGATTAGGCAACAGGGTAGCTGCTGGTTAGTATCTCCAACGATTCCACCCCACCAACGCTAAGCCGCCAAACTACAACCCCACAAGGTATCTACCCTACAGTCTGGAAAGTAGGGCCTGCCCAGAACCATTCGTATTAAACAAATTGGTATTAGGCATCTTCCGTCATTGCTAGGTGCAGGTGCGTGGGTAGATGGTACCGATCTAGTCGAAGTACCGCCTCAAAAGCCGCTTTGGCGCGTTGGGTATCCTTCAAGCCCAGCGCGCCCAGTCCGATGAGGTAGTGGCAGTGCGTACGGTTGCGTACGTTCAAGTCTTCTTCCCAAATAAGTAAATCGGGCAAGGAGATAGCAAAGTAATCCAGCGTCACCTGGTCGTTGCGGTGCTGTTCGCCGTAGGCAATTAAATTCTGAAAGCGCCTTTCCGCCTCCTCACTCCTACCCAATTGTTGTAAGGCCAACCCCTGATAAAAAATCTTGTACGGCGACTGATCATTATAGAAGATCGCGGGGGTAGGATCGCTTAACCCTCGGACCGCCTTTTTCCAGCTTTCTTTGGCCAACGCATCGTGGCCCTGCTTGGCGTAGGCGCATCCCAACCAATAATAAATATCGTTCTCCTGCGCCCCGAACAGTTTGCCTTCGCCCAGCGAGGGAGGATACCGTTGAGCGGCCAGTAGGTTCTCCACGGCGGCACCGTAGTCTTTCGACCGCAATAACGCTTTGGCCAGTTCTATCCGCACGGTAACGTACTGAAAGGGCACCTTGCCCTCGCCCCCCTCCCAGGGGTGAAACTGCCGCTGCTCAATCAGTAGCAGCGCCCGCGCAAAGTCGCCCGTTAAGTTATGAAGTGCCACCCATTCCAGATACACGTCGTCGCGGGCGTGGGTAAGTTCCCGGTTGTCTTCCAGCAGTTTCCGTCGCTTCGCCACCGGTGCGTTGATCTTCTTGTACAGCTGATCCAACTCCATAAGCAGACGGGCGTTGGCCGGATCCAGGGCGAAGGCGCGTTCCAGATGGAGCTGGGCCCGCTCCTTCCGGTCGGTTTTGTTGAAGTAAAGCAGCGCCAGGTTGCGGTGAACGATAGGGTTGGTGTCATCCAGAGCAACCGCGGCCTCCCAGCAGCGCTGGGCCTCCGGGTACTGCCGGGCAGCGTACCAAAAATTACCCAGGTAGTAAGGAGCCCGAGCGTCTTGGGGACGCCGGTTCCGGGCAGACAGAAGCACCACCACCTCCTCCAAACGGTTGGGGAAGCAGTAGTCCGTCGGCATGGTTTGCGCTCGTTCGTACTGCTTGTCAGCGGCAGTAAGATCGTTCTTCTGTTCGTGGTACCATCCTAAAAAATAGAGCACCATCGGGTACACGGTACTTTTTCCATCGGCGTAAACGTTTAGTAGCGCAATGGCTTCGTCCCATCGCCCGGCTCGGGCATAATCTAGGGAGTACTCCAGGTAATTATGCGCGTAATCCCGCAGTAGATTCCGGAAAGTACGAAGGTCTTCCGGCTCATCACTCAACAGGAATTTTTCGTACAAAACTCCGAAGTTAAACTTATCGGTAGCCAGCGCCTCAGTAACGCGCCGCCGGGCTTCGTCGGGGCGCCCCAGCACTCTGAGTAGAATAATTCGCAGGTGCGACGCTTGGTGGTGGTGGCTATTGCTGAGCAAAGACTTTTCCACCAACGCCAGTGCTTTGTCTGGCTTCCCCCGGGCGCAATCGATCTGGGCCAGATGAAAGTAGCCCGCGCTCTGCCAGGGGGCGTTCCAGCAGGCTTTGAAGAAGGCGGCGTAGGCTTCGTCGGGGCGCCCCAGGTAATGCAGCACCACCCCGCGGTGGAAGTAAGATTCACCGTCGTACGGATTGGGATTGTGACGGGTCAGGGTGTCGATGGCGCGGTCGAAGTGGGTCAGTGCTTGCGCAAACTGCCCCCGACTGAGGAGCCATCGACCTAGCGCGTTGTTGCTGCGCACGTCGCTGGGCGCTCGCCGGAGGGCCTCTCGGTAGTACGCGGTGGCATCGAAGGTGGCGTGCCGGTACTGCTCCAGGTGCAGGCCCTGCAGGTAAAGCCCCTCGACGCTGTCAATGTCTTCGGGTAAAAGAGCAGCCCGGGCCGGTTCCGGAATTTCGCCGAGTGTATCGGTTTCGGGCGACCAGGAAACCAGCACCCGATCAGCGGCATCGTGCAGCACGGCGGTAAGGTGCTCGTAGGGAGTAGCTCCCACCGCTACGCGCTTCTCGTACCCCTGCCCCGGATCAAGGTTAACTTTTTCGTCGACAAAAACTTCCTTGTCGGTAAAGAGGCGCACGGTGCAGTGCGGATAAGTAGCCGTAACGTGGAGTTTCAGCGTAGCCTCACCCGCTTCCAGCTCCAGGTTTAGCAGCGCCTCTTTGGTAGCATTTTTAACCACTCCCACGTTGTGGTAGGGCATAAAGTACTGCCGAAAGCTTTTCTCCTCGTAGGGATGCATCCAGGAGAAATCGGGCTGGTTGTCGGTATACACCCCGCACATAAGCTCAATGTACGGCCCGTCGCTATCGGTAAGGTTACGGTCCCAGGCGTGGCCAAAGTCGCCGTTTCCCCACGTCCACTGCTTCTTGCCGGGCGACACGTGGTGATCGGCTACGTGAAGCAGCCCGCCCCGGGTATCGTTTTCGTAGCCACCCACAAAATCGTACTTAGAAGTGATGGCCATGTAGGAAGTGGGGACGGGGATATTCTTGTAGCGAGAAATGTCGGTGCCGGGCGCGTATTTCACCTTGTAGTACTCGCCCCGGGCAATAGGAAACTCGGAAACGTCGCGCTTGCCGTGGTCGAACACGGCGTTCACGTCCGGGGGAAACACCGACTGGTAATGGTCGTTGACCGCCACGGCGGGATTGGCCCACCACAGAAAGGTTTGCGGCTGCGGCGTGCGGTTGTACAACTGAACGTTGATCTCTAGGTAGGCTTTGTCCGGATGCAGGGTGAAGCCCGCCATGCCCTTGGTGCGAAACATCCGCTCCACCTCGCTCACCCACACCGTCTGGCTGCCGTCTTCGTTCTCCTCGATGGTGTGGTCTACCGGGTCGTAGGTGCTCGGGCGGTGGTGCTGCGGCCAGTTAAACTCTATCCCTCCCGAAATCCAGGGACCGGTAAGTCCCACCAAGGCCGGTTTGATCACGTGGTTGTAGTACACAAAGTGCCGTTCTCTGATTTTGTCGTAGGCCATCTGGATGCGCCCCCCCAGGGCGGGCAGCACCATAATTTTAAGGTAGTCGTTTTCCAGATAGACGGCCTGCCAGGTTTTATCCACCTTCTCGTCGCTGATCTGCTCGATCACCGGATGGGGATACACCGCGCCGCTACTGGCCTGATACACGCGTTTCTCAAGGAAAACCGGGTACTTTTCGGGCGGACCAACCTCGTAAGTCGGAATAATTACTTCCTCATTCCATGCTTTGACAGGGCTCATGCGTGCTTGTTTTGCTGGTTAGTAATGGTTCTATCGGCGTTGGGCGGTAAGCATTTTTCTATACGTCGGTAAACTGCCGGTCCGCACCGAATTGATAGGTGGTTAGGTGTTTATATATTTCGTTGGGCCGTAGTACGTTGAGATGGCCGTAGGCAAGGTGTTGCGGCTCGATCGCCAATCCGGTATTGGCTTGGTGCACCGCGCCATTTTTGCCCCGATCCGCACCGCTCATAAAGAAACCGTTGTACAACTGTACGGCGGGCTGGTTGGTGTACATCTTAAGAAAACGCCCCGAGGTGGGTTCCCTAAGCGTAAGTTGGGGTGCGTTACCCGTATCTTTTAAACGATAGGCGGAGGAGACTTGACCTTTCAAGGGTACCTCGGCAGCTTGGTCATAACCGATCACCCCACCGGTTAACAAGAATTCTTCATCCTGCACCAGTTGATCACCGCTGATCACCAGTTTGTGCTGCACCAGATCGAAGGCTCTTCCGGTAAGGTTGAAGAATGCGTGGTTGGTCACATTCACCAACGTTTTTCTGTTCGTCTGGGCGCTTACCTCAAAAACCAGTCGGTTATCATCCGAGAGGGTATAGGTAACTGTCACGCGTAAATCGCCCGGATAGCCCTGTTCCCCATCGGCAGAAGAAAGAGAAAGTGCGATACAGTTTTCCGTCACTAATTCAGGGATAAGCTCCCATTCCTTGAGGTGAAACGCATCAACGCCGCCGTGCAGGTGGTGCTTTCCGTGGTCGTTGAGGGGCAACTTGATCTGCTTTTCGTGATCGTAAAACGTTCCGTGCGGTATCCTGCCGCAGTACCTTCCAACCACCGCTCCGTAGTACTTTTCCTCGGCGTGCCGGTAGTCATCGTCCGCCGTAAAACCTAGTAAAACATCGGCGAACTCGCCCTGCTGGTCGGGGACGTACATGTGCGTCCAACGGGCGCCCAGGCGCGAAAAACGGGCCCTCAGACCACTCTGGTTCGTAATCTCTAGAGCGTTAGGTTCTTGCATAGTGCACCGGTTCTTTAAACCTGATTGGTGACCGCGTTGGTGTGCGAAAGGGTACGAGGCGCTTCATCATCCGGGGGTGAGTTCTCGTTCTATCTCTTCCAGACTTTTTTCTTTGGTTTCGGGAAGCTTGCTTTTGATAAATACGTATCCCAATCCGCAGATGATACTGTACAGCCAAAAGGTACCGTACGATCCTAGCGTGGCGTTGAGCAGGGGAAAGGTGAAGGTGAGCACAAACGAAGCGACCCACAGCGAAAAAGTAGCAATAGACATGGCCAGTCCGCGCAGGCGGTTCGGAAAAATTTCCGACAGCACAACCCAGGTAACGGGGGCCAACGACATGGCATAAACGGCGATAGCAATCACGACCAATACCAATACGGGCCAGCCGGTGAATTCCAGAAAGTAGGCACCCCCTAGCAGCGCGTAGACCAGGGCCAGCCCCAAAGCGCCAAACAGCATCAGGCGACGGCGCCCCCACCGATCCACGGTGCGCATGGCCACTACCGTGAACACAAGATTGACACTACCGGTGATCACGATGTTGAACAACATATCGCCGACGCTGTAGCCCGCTGCAGTAAAGATTTCGTCGGCGTAATTGAAGATGATGTTGATGCCGCACCACTGCTGAAATATCGCCAGCACCACCCCAATGAGCAGCACCGGCCTAACCTTTGGGCTGCGCAGTTCAGACAGAGAAACCGGACGGTGCTCTTTCTGAAGCGTCTGCTTGACAGAATGCAGTTCGCGTTGGGCGTAGGCGGGTCCCCCGATTTTTTCCAATACCGCGCTAGCTGCGGCATCCTGCTTAATTTTAGCTAAAAAACGAGGGCTCTTCGGCACCAGAAACATAAGCAGAAAGAAGAGTCCGGCCGGAATCACTTCTGCCCAGAACATCCAACGCCAGCCGGTTTGTCCGTTCCAGGAGGCTAACATCTGCTCCGTATTCATTGCGCCAATTACTGGCTCAGCGATGTTGTAGTTGGCAATCTGAGCGGCCAGAATCCCTATCACAATGGTTAATTGGTTGATCGCCACCAGCTGTCCGCGGTACTGAGACGGGGCGATCTCGGCGATGTACAGGGGCGACAGCGTAGAAGCCAACCCAATGCCCAATCCGCCGATGATCCGGTAAACAATAAAGGTGGTGAACTGATCAGCGTAGCCGGTGCCGAAGGCGGAAACGATGAAGAGCACGGCAGCCAGGATGAGTGGAATCTTGCGACCCAAGCGGTCGGCCACGGCGCCAGACAACACTGCACCGCAGATGCAACCCACTAAAGCGCTGCTCACTGCCCAACCCTGCAGTGAGGGAGAGGTAGCAATACCAAAGTAGCCTTCGTAGAAGGGCTTCGCACCGCCGATCACCACCCAGTCGTACCCAAACAGAAAACCTCCCATCGCCGACACCAGGGCCAGAAATAACAGGTAGCTGAAGTTAATGGAGTTGGTACGCATGGCAGGTGGTAAGCGGAGTAGGTCTTCGATTATTGGATCAGATACCCCTCATCGGAGGTCCGATGTAAAATGATGCGCTGGTTGCTTGCCTACTCGTAGAAGTAGTTCGTGCTATGAGCGAATCCAAAAGTAGCCAATTAAATCACCAAGTAAAAAAGACACTTCACCGCACTCAAACGATTCCCTACGGTCGGCAGCCAACGAGTCATCTGATCATTTGTGCAGGCTACATCATTCGCCGGATGCCCAACTCCAGGCCGCGCAGTTCGGCCAGGCCGCGCATCCGCCCAACGGCCGAGTAGCCCGGAAAGAAGTTGCGGCCCGCATCAAACAGGGTTTGATGGCCGTGGTCGGGGCGCATCGGAATGGCCAGGTCGTCGCGTCCGGCCTGCTGCCGAGACTGTTGCTCGTTAATTAAGGCGCGCATCACCGCAAACATGTCGGTGCTGCCGTCCAGGTGGTCGGCTTCGAAGAAGCTGCCGTCCGGCTCGCGCTGCACGTTGCGCAGGTGGATAAAGTGAATGTGCTGTCCCAGACGCTCCACGATGCCCGGTAGGTCGTTGTCGCCACGCCCGCCCAGCGAGCCGGTGCAGAAAGTGAGTCCGTTACTGGGCGAGGGAGCCGCCTCGATGAGTTCGCGCACGTCAGCTTCGGTGCTCACGATGCGAGGCAGGCCCATCACCGGAAAGGGCGGGTCGTCGGGATGAATGGCCAGCCGTACGCCTGCCTCCTCGGCCGTAGGCACTACCGCCCGCAGAAAGTAGAACAAGTTTTCCTTGAGCTGCGCCGCGCCAATGGCATCGTAGGCCGACAGCCGCTGCCGAAAGGTGTCTAGGGTAAGCACGTCGCGGGTGCCGGGCAATCCAGCCATCAGGTTCTGCTGCAACTCGTGGCGCTCCTCGTCAGACAGGCTATCAAGGAACGCGCGCGCCGTCGCCTGCTGCTCGTCCGAGAAGTCGGCGGTAGCGCCGGGGCGCTGCAAGATATACAGATCGAAGGCGGCCAGGGCGCGCACGTCGCAGCGCAGCGCCAGCGAGCCGTCGGCCACCGGAAAGGCCAGGTGGGAGCGCGTCCAGTCGAGCACCGGCATAAAATTGTAGCACACCGTACGGAGGCCGCATTCGGCCAGGTTCACCAGCGTCTGCCGGTACTTCTCCAGGTAGTCTTCTCGGTCGGCCGCCGCCGTCTTGATCGACTCGTGCACGTTCACGCTTTCTACTACGCTCCAGGTAAGCCCGGCCTCATCGATTATCTGCTGGCATTGCCGGATTTCCTCAACGGGCCACACCTCACCGGCGGGAATATGGTGCAGGGCGGTGACCACGCCGGTGGCCCCTACCTGTCGGATTTCGGGCAGCGTAACCGCATCATTGGGGCCGTACCAGCGCCAGGTGGGTTGTAAGGGAGGGAAGTTCATGAGAGAATGGGGAAATTAAGAATGAGTGAATTAGGAATGAGCAAATTTAGAGAACAAAAAGGGTAGGTAAGTACCGAGTTAAGAACCGGCTGGCCAGGGGTTGGTTTAAAACGGAGGAAATGCGTTAGATTAGTGGGCCTTAAATATCTTGAATTCAAAGGGAACAAAACTATGACCCGCGACCAACTCTTTCGCAACATTCAGCAAAAACGATCTTTCCTGTGCGTAGGCCTGGACCCCGACTTATCGCGCATTCCGAAGCACCTGCACCGCGAGCCCGACCCGGTGTTTGCCTTTAACCGGCAGATCATTGATGCCACCGCCCCCTACTGCGTGGCCTACAAACCCAATATCGCCTTCTACGAAGCGCTGGGCCCGGCGGGTTGGGAAAGTCTGCAGAAGACCATCGACTACGTTCCCAACGACTGCTTCACCATCGCCGACGCTAAGCGGGGCGATATTGGTAACACCTCGCGCCTGTACGCCCGCGCCTTCTTCGAGACACTAGCCTGCGACGCCGTCACCGTAGCTCCCTACATGGGGCGCGATTCGGTGGTTCCCTTCTGGAGCTACGCGGATAAGTGGGTGGTGCTGCTGGCCCTCACCTCTAACCCCGGAAGTAACGACTTTCAGCACACCAAAGACGAAGAGTCGGTGCCCCTGTACCAGCAGGTGATTCGGACGAGTCAGCGGTGGGAGGAGGCGGCTGATGGCAATGTGAACCGGCTGATGTTTGTGGTGGGCGCTACCCAGGCCGACCGTCTGCGTGAGATCAGGATACTGGCTCCCGATCACTTTTTGCTGGTGCCGGGCGTAGGCGCGCAGGGCGGCAGCCTGGCCGAGGTGGCGCAGCACGGCCTAAACGACCGGGGCGGACTGCTGGTGAATTCGTCGCGGGGCATCATCTACGCGGGCGAAGGGGGTGATTTTGGGACAAAGGCGGCCCAGGCGGCACAGGCGTTGCAGCAGGAGATGGCCGTATGGCTTGATCGCTGGTAGCCGGTACGGGGAACGAGCCAGAAAACGGCTTTCGCGGCCATCCTGTGGTTTTTTAACGACGCGCTGCGTCCGCAGTAGGTACCGTTCCGCTTTGGTATCCAATCTTCTTGAGCGAAAGCAGGTGCGACAGCGCTACCAGGGGTACCACCACGCCGGGAAGCAGGGTGAAGGGATACGTCAGAATAGCGACGTTGGGCTGCTCGAAGGCCATCTGCTGCAGCGGACCGGGAGTCGAAAGGATTGCTGTAACGATAATGATGCTAAGCATGGCAAGTCCGAAGTAGTTCCACCCCCGTAGTAGCGTAGGGTTAGGACTTTTCCAAAACCAGTAGATTAGCAACGGTATCGCTGAGATGCCTACCACAATATCAAAATTCCACCCGGCGTAGGTCATTCCCACGGGAATCTTCTCCCGCAGGTACAGTCCGTACAGAATAAGTTCTACCGAAATGCGCACGATATGAACTGCCGTGAGGAGTAACAAATTGGTTCTAGCGACGGCGATCTGCCGGTACAGGACGATCATTAGCACCACCAGGGGCAGCAGCAACAACAGAATGCGGGGGGGAATAGTACTAGTATTCTCGAAGAAACCGCCGTAGGCCGACCACCCTACCACGGCCGTCCACAGCGCCAGCGCCCCAAGAATTCGTTTGTCGCGTCCTACCGCCAGGTAGAAGACAATGATGGTCAGCGCGGTAATTATTATAAATGACAGGGCCAGGAGTTCCATGTGTTTGCTGGTTATAAGGCGTTAGCGGCCTAGCAAAGCTGCGGATTGGTAGTGTAGTATCTCTTGCCCTGAGACAAGAAAGGGGGCAGTTTACTGCGCTTGGCTAAGCTCCTTGCGGATACGACTGAGCGAGGTATCGGTGATGCCCAGGTAGGTAGCGATCTGCTTAAGGGGTACGTACCGGATGATGTCGGGACGCTCGCGCAGGAGCCGCTGGTAACGTACCTTCGCTGGGTCGGCGATCATGGCCACGCGATTCTTCTTCAGTTCAAAGTAGCTGTCCACCAGTCGGGCGCGTCCGGCCTCCCGAAAGGCTTCAATGCCGTGGAACAGCCGCTGGAAAGCGTCGTAGTTTAGTTGCCAGGTCGTGCAATCCGTAAGGGCCTGGATGTTCTCGCGGGTAGGTTGGCGCTGAAAGAACGAAGGCCAGTCGATCACCACATCGCCCGACACGAAGAAATTCGTGCTAATGTCGTTGCCATCGGCGTCGATAGCGTACGAACGGGCGATTCCGCGCTCCAGAAACCAGTAGTGGTCTTCGGTATGGCCTTCGGCCAGCAGGAAATCGTTCTTCAGAAAGCGAACTGCCCTGAATTCGGCGATAATAGTCGCCTGCTCCTCAGCGGTAAACTGAGGTTCAGGAAAAATACGAACGAGAAAGGGATTATTCACCAAGTGAGTACCAAGATACCGCAGCTAGCACGGCCTTTTTTTATTCATATAAGACAGAAAGAAACTGACGACCGATGCAGCGAACGGCCCGGCTTTGTTTGCGTTTTCCTTTCAAGTTGCAAAAATGGTGCTTGGAGCGACAGCCTCTCAACGGCTTTTTTACAGGGCTGGGCGCTGCATATTGTTGGGCGTTCGTTTTATTTTATTTCCATCAATCATAAACCGCAAAATGGTAGAAATCACCTTCCATTCTCTCAAAAACATCATATCTTGAAGAATCCTTATCAAGTGTTTTCTGACTGTAAATGATTCCTTCTTCACCATACATAGCGGAAACTCTCCAACGGTATGATATTGTACTTTTACTAATTGCTATATCTGATAGATGACACTCTTTCATTTTAGAAATTATTGGTAGTGCCGTTACGCTATCAAATTTAATGTCATGCATAGCAAGCAAACTATCTAAAGAAGCATATGCAATCTTATCTCCTTCTTGGTAGTAGCTAAAATAAAATTCTAATTCAGGTTCAATTCCATATGTTCGTTTACTTTGATTTATCACTATACCATCAATTACAATATACTGTTCTTCAGGCAATACAGCTATATTTCTAACGCTATCAATTTTTAGGATAGCTTCATGTAATTCATTAAATCTTTCACTTTTAATCAGTCTTTTGTAATTGACTTCTACTTCGTCTGAACTAAAAATGATAGATAAAAAGATGAAAAGACCGATCAATACCCCCAATGCTATTAGGAAAGCAATCCCTATATATCTAAGTATTTTCATTTTTCTAATGACGACCAACAACTGAATAAACACACCGGTGTGTTTATTTGCTATATGTCAATTCGTCTGGCTAAGCTAAGAAAACCCTGAATTGCCCGCAATGTTGTTTTATTCGAATTCTCATTGGTACTTTTAAAATAAATCACCTGCGGAATTAAGCCACCCGTTAGGCAATCAGCTAAACGTTTACCAACGACTACCAACGTTTAATCAAAGTGTTGAAGGGGCTTGCCGCTGCTTCTTCCGCAGCTGCTGTCCGATAAAGTCAATCAAAAGGTGCCGTATTCCCGGTAACTGGTTTTACGAAAAGGCAGTGCTGCAGCCAGAAAGAGCGGGTTAGGCTGTGTCTGGTAAATGCTTTTGAGTGAAAAAAGTGGAGGTTTGGCTGCTGAACGAACCGTCTTTTTTCCGACATAGCCGGAGCTACGGTGGTAAAAAAGCGGTAAAGTGCAGCTGTCGAAGAACGCTCTTCTCGCCGAAGGGTATTTATCAGATACAGCCCAGTTAAACGGTCGATCGTTCGATCAATACCACCCGGCTCAGTTTGTTTCCAACCTGCAGCACCCCGTAAATGTAGTACTTGGTTTGGCGGGTGGCCGGAAAGTTAAACTTTCTGATGCTTGCTCCGCCCATGGGTACCGTTTCGGTGAGCCGGTGGTCCACAACCTCCTGCGGGGTGAGTGTTTCCGGATTTTTGTCTTCTTTGAAGTACAGGTAGTGGAGCGTTCCGTCGATCTGATCGCCGTTCACCATCACGGCCAGCGAGATCACGTCACGCTGCGGGGTACCTCGGGGTTCCAGCACCGGAGCGGCGGTGGTATCCTGTGGATTGGACGGTGGGTTCTCTCCGGGCGCAGGCTCTTCGGCAGGTGGTTCCTCAGCGGGGGGTTCTTCAGCCGGAGGCGCTTCAGCCGGAGGCGTTTCTTGCCCTGGGTCACTGCCCCCGTCGGAGGGGTTGCCCGATGATACCGTCCCGGAATCCTTTCCCGTGGTTAGAATCAAGCTGGCCACCTTACTCCAGACACTTTGACTTTTGATCGTGGCGTACACCGCGTACCTAGTCTCGGCCGACAAGTCAGACCGAAACGTAGACCGGAAGTAACTTCCTTCCATCGGAAGCTCCGCTGCGCTGGGGTGAATGAGTAGCTCACCGTGCGTAGGCGCTGCTACGCTATCGGGCAGCACCAGGTAGTACAACGTATCATTGATTTGGTGGGCCGCCACGCTGAAGCCGAACTTAAGGGTGGTAGGCACCTTAGAATCTACCAGTCGTATGATGGGGGCTGAAACGCTATCCACTACGCGAAGGGAATCGCTATCACCCGAATTGGCCTCGATAATGTCTTCCTGACAGGCCGAAAAAAGTACGACACTGCCCAGCAGTGCGAATAGAAACTGTTTCATATTGATGGTTTCACTAATGACTTTACTAGTAAGTTGGACTAAAGCCTCGTATCGCCCGCGATAATTACCGAAGGTTTGGTACGTACGTATTAAAAATAAAAAAGAGCAGCCCGTTTAACGGACTGCCCGATCTATGGTAAAGCAGTTGGCTTACGTCTGGTAACGCTAGAAGGGAAGATTATCAGACGGTACGGCTGACTGCGCTTCCGCAGATTGCTCCTGCGTCTCGCCCTTCTTGCCCAGCATCAGGAACTCGTTGGCCACTACCTCGGTCACGTAGCGCTTGTTGCCCTGCTGGTCGTCGTAGGTACGGTGCTTGAGCTTACCCTCTAACGCCACTTCCTTACCCTTCTGTAGGTACTGTCCGGCCAACTCGGCCAGGTTGCCCCACAGCACCACGTTGTGCCACTGCGTGTCGTCTACCCGCTCACCCGCTTTGTTCTTGTACGTCTCGGTGGTAGCCAGCGAGAAGCGGGCCAGGGTACCCCCGTTGCTTACTTGTTTCACTTCCGGGTCTTGTCCCAGGCGTCC
>JBASAY010000012.1:0-39804 GCA_049650865.1 Tunicatimonas sp. | reverse complement strand
TTCATTGCCGTACACAAATAAATTGCTGGTAGTTGTTGACAAATTGAGGAAGGATTCTTAGGTGCTGCTTGATAAAGAATTGGAAGGCCCGTAGCCCTATCTGGAAGCATGAATAGGCACTGATTCGGTCTTTTCGTAAGAACTTTGGCAGATACCCTTGTAGTTTATCTTGAAAAGTAGCTAGGGCGAAGACGAGCAGAAAAGCAATACAGACCACCATTAGTAAGACATTGAGCCGATTTGGGTCATCAATTTTGACTTTGTGGATATTGAAGCCTCTGGATTTGATGTCCCCAAACAAGGTTTCTACGCTAAAGCGACGGGTATAGTAGTCCATGATGTCTTTAGCCCAATCTAGATTACTCATCAAGTAAACCGGCTCATCGTGTTTACTGTTGTGCCAAACTAAGCAATTGATCGGTCCGTAACCCTGTTGAGTAAAGCTAACCCCTTCAATGAGCCAATGATCTTCCCCTAGCATAGGGTAAAGTTGCCCGATGGCAAAAGTTTCACCCCTGCCCGTGGTGATCAGGTTGCTCTTAGCGGTTCTCAAAGCATATTTCCAGCCTTGTTTGGCACAGAAAGCTTGTAGCTCACTGCCATCGAACTCCCCATCACCTAATAACACCACTTGGCTATCTGTCGGCAAAAGCTCAGCCAACTGCTTAACTACTTCTAAATGTAGCTCTTCGCTCATATGTCCTTTCTTGCCTTTTCTCACCAGCCAGCAAATGGGTAGCGACCGTTTGCCCCACACCACACTGATCATCAACGCCATGCAATCTTTTCCTACTTCTGAGCCATCAATGGCCAACAGTAGCGGGCCGTGCTTGGCTAATCCTTGTAATAAAGGCTTTATGTGAGGCAGAAAAAAGCTCTCATAGTCGCTGTACTTGCTATCTAGCCAGCGTTTCGCTTGCTTGACTCGGCTCTCTACGTCAGTAGCCCCCGGCATTTCGCCCCCTATCCGAGTCAAAGAACTCTGCCCACTTTTGATCATAGCATACAGCATTTTGGTCAGGGTAAGCACGCGGTGCTGATTGGCTTTTCCATTCAACTGCTTGTAAACACGGTTCAAGGTTTTTTTATATCTTTGAAAATCATATCACTAGATCGGTAATTAAGTATGTGTAGCAACTACAAAATTGCCGATCTTTTCTCTTCTTTGAAAATCCAATCCCAACGCAATATCTTTCTCATCTTTTTGTGTACGGCAGTGAACTTGTGTAAATGATTTTCATTCACGCAATGCTTTCATAAATTCTTCTTTATCAACAGTGTCGGTTTCGTCAACCTGCTGCATAAGCAATAGCAGACCTATATCCTCTTTTTCTTCGTCAGTCATTTTACTGAGCCGCTCCTTCTCCTTCTCTGTCACAAATTGTTCAACCGCTAACTCCATGAGCGCCTTAACACTCAGATTTTCAAAGGCGGCAACAATCTTTAACTTGATTAGCAGGGCTTCTTCTACATCTATTATTTTCTTCATTGCAATCTGAGACAGTACTGGAAATGAATATACACATTATATAAAGTATATACCAATGTACGCAAAACAAACCACGTGGCGTTAGTCCTCCAGCTTCTTAAAGAAGTCCCACAGTACCACCCCCACACTTACCGAAATGTTAAGCGAGTGCTTGGTGCCGAACTGCGGTATCTCCAGGCAGGTATCAGCGGTTGCTACCACCGCATCGTCTACCCCGAACACTTCGTTACCAAAAATCAGGCAATACTTGCCGTCGTGGTAGGGCATAAAATCTTGCAGCGGCACGCTCTCGTCGGCCTGCTCGATAGCGATAATCTTATAGTCCTGCTCGCGCAGCTCCTCAATGAGTTCGGTAATCTTTTCGCGGTGCTCCCAGGCCACCGATTCGGTAGCTCCCAGCGCGGTCTTGTTGATTTCGCGGTGCGGTGGGGTAGCGGTGATGCCGCACAGGTAGACTTTCTCAACGGCAAACGCATCGGCGGTGCGAAACGTAGAACCTACGTTGTTCATGCTGCGCACACTATCGAGCACCAGCACGAGGGGGCGCTTCTCCTGTTTCTGGTATTCTTCAACCGACGGGCGATTGAGCTCTTCGTTCTTAAGTTTTCTCATAGCGTTGGGTCTCTATGCGACGAAAATACAACTATCCTACGGAATGCAGCGAACGTTCGCTACAAAACTCGTCGCAGTGGGCTACCGGGGCGCTGGGCACCAGCCAATCGCCGGTTGCATGAGCGCTTAGAACATTAACAGCGAATGTTTATTTTTGTGAGATTCAACCCACCTAAAAGTACTGCTCCATGCCTGCCTCTAAGAAGAAATCCAGTAGCAAAGAAACCCCCCTGATGCGGCAGTACGCCACCATCAAGGCCAAACACCCGGGGGCGGTGCTGCTGTTTCGGGTGGGCGACTTCTACGAAACCTTTGGTGAAGACGCGGTTACCGCCAGCAAAGTGCTGGATATTGTGCTCACCAAACGGGCCAACGGAGCGGCTTCACACGTGGAGCTGGCCGGATTTCCGCACCACGCACTCGACACCTACCTCACCAAACTGGTGCGCGCCGGGCACCGGGTGGCTATCTGCGACCAACTCGAAGACCCCAAACTGGTAAAGGGCATCGTGAAGCGGGGCGTAACCGAACTCGTTACCCCCGGACTGTCGTTCAATGACACCGTGCTCGACCAGCGGCACAACAACTACCTGGCGGCGCTGCACTTCCATAACGACCGGGTGGGCATTGCGCTGCTCGACGTATCGACCGGCGAGTTTCTAGCCTCCTGCGGCTCGGCAGCGTACATTGAGAAGCTGGTACAGGGCTTCGCCCCGTCCGAAATCTTATACAGCAAGAACTGTCGGGCTGAGTTCGATCGCCTGTTTCGCGACGACTACAATACCTACCGGCTCGACGAGTGGCTGTTTACCCACGACTACGGCTACGAGCGGCTCACCCGGCACTTCAACACTCCGTCGTTGCGGGGCTTCGGCATTGAGGCGCTCACCGAGGGCATCGTGGCGGCCGGGGCTATCTTGTTCTACTTAGAAGAAACCGAGCACCACCGCGTGCAGCACATCTCGTCGATTGGGCGCATCGAAGCCGAGCAGTACGTGTGGCTGGATAAGTTTACCATCCGCAACCTGGAACTACTGCACCCGCAACAGGAGGGTGGCGTACCCCTGATCGATGTGCTCGACCGCACCGGCACGCCGATGGGCGCGCGCCTGCTAAAGAAGTGGGTGGTGCTACCCCTGAAGGATCGGGCAGCCATCGAGAACCGACAGCGCACCGTGGCGGCCTGCGTGGAGCAAGAGTCTCTACACCACGAATTGCTGCAGTTGCTTAGGCCGCTGGGCGATATCGAACGACTGATCTCGAAGGTAGCGGCCAGGCGCGTGAACCCGCGCGAGATGGCGCAGCTGAAGCGAGCCTTGCAAGCGGTGAAACCCATCAAAAAACTGCTGATGCAGGCGGGTATCGATCACTTGGCCACGCTGGCCGACCAGCTGCACACTTGCGACTTCTTGCTGGAGCGTATCGAGCGGGAGCTGCAGCCAGAGCCGCCGCTAGTGAGCAACCAGGGCAACCTGATCAACGATGGCGTCGATCTGGCGTTGGACGAACTGCGGCAACTGGCCTACTCGAGCAAAGACTATTTGGCGCAGATTCGCGAGCGTGAGGTGCAGCGCACCGGCATCAGCTCGCTAAAGCTCTCGTTCAACAAGGTGTTCGGCTACTACCTGGAGGTGTCGAACACGCACAAGGACAAGGTGCCCGGCGACTGGATCAGGAAGCAAACACTGGTGAACGCCGAGCGCTACATTACCGAAGAGCTTAAGGTGTACGAAGAGAAAATTCTGGGTGCCGAAGAAAAGCTGGTGGTGATCGAGCAGCGGTTGTTCAACGAACTGGTGGTGGCCACCGCCGAGTACGTGAAGCAAATTCAGCAGAACGCCCGGCTGCTGGCCACCATCGACTGCCTGTCGTCGTTTGCCCAGGTGGCGCGGCACCACTGCTACGTGCGGCCCGTTTTCACCGACGGCGACGCCCTCACCATCACCGCCGGGCGGCACCCGGTAATCGAGCGGCAGCTTCCGCCCGGCGAGCCTTACGTACCCAACGACATCCACCTGGATGCCGATACCCAGCAGGTGATGATCATCACCGGCCCCAACATGGCGGGCAAGTCGGCCCTGCTGCGGCAAACCGCCCTCATTGTACTCATGGCCCAGATGGGATCGTTCGTTCCGGCCGACACCGCCACGCTGGGCATCGTCGACAAGGTATTTACCCGGGTGGGCGCTTCGGACAATCTGGCTAAGGGCGAATCGACCTTTATGGTGGAGATGATCGAGACGGCCAGCATTATCAACAACCTGAGCCAGCGCAGCCTGGTGCTGATGGATGAGATCGGACGCGGCACCAGCACCTATGATGGCATCTCGATTGCCTGGTCGCTGGTGGAGTACCTGCACAACCACCCGCAGTGTCGGGCCAAGACGCTGTTCGCCACGCACTACCACGAACTGAACCAACTGACCGAGGACTTACCCCGGGTGAAGAATTTCAACGTGGCGGTGAAGGAAGTGGGCGACAAAATTCTGTTTATGCGGCAGCTTCAGGAAGGCGGCAGCCAGCACAGTTTCGGCATCCACGTAGCGCAACTGGCCGGGATGCCCCAGCCGGTGGTGCTGCGGGCCGCCGAAATCATGCGCCACCTGGAGCAGGACAAGATCAACGACCCCGCCCCCAAGGCTGAGCAATTGCAGCACCTGCCGAAGCCCGCCCCGCAACTAACCCTCTTTGCCTCCGACCCCCGCTGGGAGAGGGTGCAGGAGATGCTACGCACGACCGATATCAATACGCTATCGCCGGTAGAGGCACTGCTAAAACTGAACGAGTTGCAGTTGATGATGATAGAACAAAAGTAACTCACTACTTCTTGGCGAATATTTGTATCAATTATTTAATATGCACATGTTTGAGTTTGACGAAAACAAAAACCAGTCTAACCGCAAAAAACACGGAATTGACTTCGTTAGTGCGCAAAAACTATGGAACGATCCTGATTTGACTGAGATTCAGGCAAGAGTAACCGACGAACCAAGATCATTGGTAATCGGTTTGATAGAAGATAAGGTCTAGTCAGCGGTGATTACCTATCGGGGTGAAGCTATCCGCATTATTTCTGTAAGACGGGCTAGAAGAGCTGAAATCAAAATTTATGAGAGCTAAAGAATTTGACGATAAATTTGACGATGGGAAAGTCGATATAGTCTCCGAGCTAGACTTTTCTACGGCTACCCGCCCCAACCAACGGTCACGACGAATTAACATCAACTTTCCGTCCTGGATGGTTACTTCACTTGACCGGGAAGCACGCCGATTGGGCGTGACTCGTCAGGCAGTGATCAAAGTTTGGTTGGCCGAACGTTTAGAGGAAGTAAAATGAAAAAGGCGCTTCTTCATTACTTAACTTAAGCTACCGTTTGGAGGGATTAAATTGAAGGTGCCCCACGACCCTATCGTAAAATTGGATGGGGGCCATCATGATCCAAAACATCGGTATAAACTGCGTAAATACGAAGTGCGGGTCGACCCATATCTGCTCGCTATGCCGGTCGTTTCCATCAAATCATCGTAAATAAAGTTCTTATCTCCTTTTCGCTCGGCTGATGTCCGTACTCGCACAGCTCAAACGCTTCGGCGTGTTGCACCGCTTGCGCCTTTTCCGAACCGTACCACTTGGCTAGTGCCTCCCGCGTACGTGCATCTACTCCGAAGGGCCACCGCTGCTTTAGCCACGCCAAACGCTCCTCCTCAGTTTTTGGCACTTCGTTTAACTTGTTTTCAATCCAGGGTAGCCACTCGTAAAACTGCGACGTATGCGCGTGCATGGCCTCCAGTTTTTGGTCGTAAACATCGTCGATAGCCACCGCCACGTCGGGTGAGAAAGGCGTGGGCTTTTGAAAGCGGTCGGCGAAGTACATAAACACCGGATTCTTGCGCAACGGTAGCACTTCGGGCACCAGGTTGGGCACCATCACCAGGTAAGCCGCGTCCTGCACCAGCTGACTGGTGTAGCGGTGGTCGGGGTGATAGTCGTTCGGACGGTGCGTGACCACCACGTCGGCCTGCCACTCCCGGATTTTACCGATGAGCCGGTTCCGGTTGTACAGGGTGGGTTCCAACTGCCCGTCGGGATTGTCCAGAATTTCGTAGGCCACGCCCAGCCGCTGCGCCGCCACGACGGACTCCCGGCTGCGTCGGTCGATTAGTTCGCTGCCCGACAGTTGATAGTGCCCGGCCCGGCCGTCGGTGAGTGAGATCATCTTCACGGCGTGTCCGGCCTGCGACCACAAGGCGGCGGTGCCCCCGCCGTACACTCCCCCATCGTCGGGGTGGGCGCCAATGTAGAGAATGCGAAGGGGGTTCATTAGGAAGTACTTACTGGTTTACGCTTCACGAAGACCTTAAAATACCCGTACGCTGCCGCCAGTATCCCAAAGTACACCAGGGCCACGCCCGGATTGTAGACCGCCATGGCCACCAGCGCTACCGCCGCGATCACCAGGGCCACGGCCGGAAACGCCGGATACCACGGCACCCGAAAGGGGCGCTCCAGCTCCGGCTCGCGGCGGCGCAGTACGAACAGGCTGATCATCGACACCACGTAGAGCGTGAGCGCCCCGAAGCAGGCCACGGTAATAATCTCCCCGGTTTTGCCCGTAAGCAGCGCTACAATACCCACCAGCATGTTAACAACCAGGGCGTTGGCCGGAGTTTTAAACTGCTTATGCACCTTCCCCAGTGCCGGACTCACGTAGCGAATGCGCCCGAACTCGAAGGTGGCGCGCCCCGCCGCCAAGATGATACCGTGAAACGAAGCGATCAACCCCAGCAGGCCCACGGTGATGAGCAGATGATACAAAAAGTTGCTGTCGCCCACCACCCGCGATAGGGCCAGCGGCAGGGGCGAATCCGACGGTTCGCTGCTGCCCGGCGGGTACACCACCGCTTCCCAGCCGTCGACCCCCACGGCCGAGGTGAACGTCAGGATGCAGAGCATCACCAGGGTGAAAATGGCCGAGCCAAAACCCAGCAACACATTACGTTGGGGGTTCACCGTTTCTTCGGCCAGGTTGGCCACCCCTTCGATAGCCAGAAAGAACCAGATGGCGAACGGAATGGCCGCGAACGCCCCGGAGTAGCCGTTGGGCAGTGCGTTCTTCGTCAGATTGGCCGTTTCGAAGTGCGGCAGCGTGACCCCGGCAAAGATCAGCAGCTCCACCACCGCCAGCACCGTAACCACCAGTTCGAAGGTGGTAGCCAGCCGCACGCCCCGCACGTTAAGCAGGGTAAATAAGGTGTAGGCGGCAATCGCCACCGCCAGGGTGGGCACTGCCGGAAAGTACAGATGGAAGTAGGCTCCGATGGCCGCCGCAATGGCCGGGGGAGCAAACACAAACTCGATGATCTGGGCCATGCCGCCGATAAATCCCAAGTCGCGGCCCAGCGCCCGGTCGGCGTAGGCGAAGGCCCCGCCCGCCTTCGGAATGGCGCAGGCCAGTTCGGTATAGCTAAAGGTGAAGGTCACGTACATCAGCATGATGAAACCGGTAGCGATGGCCAAGCCCAGCGTGCCGCCCTCGGCCAGCCCCAGGTTCCAGCCGAAGTACATACCGGAGATCACCAGCCCCACGCCCATGCCCCACAGCAGCACCGGTCCTAAAGTGGCTTGGAGTTGGTTATTGTCGTTTTCTTGCATAGGTTTTGGCAGTTCGATTGTCCGATTGCTCGATTGTTGATCTGCGCTATTCAACAATTGAGCAATCGAGCCATTTTCACTCAGCTTTTATTTGGTCTCCCACCCGAATCATTCCTGCTGCCACTACCCGGGCCGTGATGCCGCCGTGGCCGCGCACCGCGTTGTAGCCGCCCGGACCCAGGTTTTCTTCCATCCGCGAGCAGGGATGACACTCACCGGTAGTCTCCAGTATAGCTTCACCAATCCGAAAAGCCTGGTTCTTGAGGGCCAGTAAGTTAATGCCTTTTACCACAATATTGCGCCGCAGCAAAAGGGGAGATACTTCTGGCCAACCGAGCATCGAGGCAATGGCGACGAGGTGTTCGGCGTTGATGAGTGTGACCTGCCGCTTGCCCGTTAGCTTCCCCTGGTAGTGATCTCCTTCCAAACCACTTTCTGTCTCCGCGCGCACGGCTGCTAGGGGCACCAACTCGGCCCGCCGGGCCGGGCGCACCCCGATCCACACCACCGTGCCGGTTTGCGGCAGGGAGTTGAGTAAGCGGGCCATCACAGAACCGGGAGAGATCATAAGTGATAATTTGAAGGAGCTGACGCCCGGAAATGAACTTTGGAGCGGAACTTAGCTTATGTAAAAAGGGAATGCAATACTTTGGGCAGAATATTGCAAGAGCTCTCTCGTTCTAAGAGCGGTTTATGAAGTCACTAGCAAGTCTACTTTTGATCATCGGGCTCACCGTTCCGGCGGTAGCGCAGCGGTACAACACCGCCATCGGAGCGCGCATCGACCGCCGCATGCTGGGCATCACCGTGAAGCAGCGGGTGTTTAAAACCGTAACCGTAGAGGGTATTCTGGCGGGCAACTCTGAGGCCATGATCGGCACGCTGCTGCTCGAAAAACACTACCCGATTATCGGACGGGGGCTAAACGCTTACATGGGTGGCGGAGCGCATCTGGGGGGCGCTAACACCGGAGGAGTTATTTTGGGTCCTGATCTCTTGCTAGGCGTTGAGTTCAAACTGCCGTTTATGCCGCTTACCGTGGCGGGTGATCTCAAGCCCTCGTACCACTTCCGCACGGTGTCGAACGAGCAAACCGACATCAGCCGCATCGACTTTTCCACCGCCTTGTCGGTGCGCTACGTGATTGGCAAGGAAACGCG
The DNA here is from genome assembly GCA_049650865.1 of Tunicatimonas sp. GTDB lineage: Bacteria > Bacteroidota > Bacteroidia > Cytophagales > Cyclobacteriaceae > Tunicatimonas. The sequence goes on along the minus strand of JBASAY010000012.1, from coordinate 30,890 downwards.
CGAAGATCGGCAGCGTTACCGCGAGCGACGCCGCACCCGCCGCGACCGCGACAAGGCGAAGACAAGTAAGGTGAAGGAGCGCGAGAAGGCCAAGCGGGCCAAGATCAAGGACAAAGCCAAGGAGAAACGCCAAAAAGAAAAGGAAAACACCCGCAAGCTGCGCGACAAGCAATCTGATAAAACCCCGGTGGGCGAGTGGAAAGTATTTAAGCCCTTCAAACGCTTCGGACGCAAGGTGAAAGAGGTGTTTGAGAAGGATGACTAACAGCAATCTTTCCTAATTTCCTACATCACCACCTGAAGCAGTGCCTACTGTGGTGAAAATCTAACATTCCATCAATCCGATTCTTTGCTATCATTGATTGACAAGCGTAACTTTGCACTACACAAGTCGTGTTATGATAAAGTCGATTAAGCATAAAGGGCTAAAACGATTCTGGGAAAAGGAGGATAAATCTAAGTTGCCAGCTTCACAACTATCAAGGATACAGAAATTGCTGCTTTCGCTTAACGCGGCCACTACCGAAGAAGATATGAATTTGCCGGGTTACCACGTGCACGAACTCAAAGGCGATCTGAAGGGCTATTCCTCAGTACGCGTCACGGGAAACTACCGAATAGTATATCGCTTTGAAGATGAACACGTTTATGATGTAGACTACACGGATTATCACTAAAAGAAATAAAAAGATGCTTCACCGAGGACTAACCCCTATCCATCCGGGGCGGATTTTGAAAGAAGATTGCTTAGAACCACTCGAACTGAGTGTAACCGAAGTAGCCAAAGGCTTGGGAGTATCACGCAATGCTTTATCAGCGATTGTTAACGAGCGATCAAGTATCTCACCGGAAATGGCAGTTCGACTTTCTGAAGCATTTGCTCCGAGTGCTGAGTTTTGGAACAACCTGCAAAAGGACTACGACCTTTGGAACGCTAAGCAGACCACCTCCCGGAAGGGAATTGTTCGCTTTCATCCCGTATCAGCGTAGGCATTCCAACCATACACACTCAGATGGATGAAAACCCATCAGCGTTAATTTTCCTTAATTTCCTACATCACCACCTGAAGCAGTGCCTGCTGTTGGGGAAACCAGCCGATTATTCCGAAGTTCGATCCTTAGTTTCACCAAGTCAGTAGCGTATGTTAGCCAAAACCTTCGGTAGCGCCGTATTCGGAGTCGACGCCCATATTATTACCGTTGAAGTAAGCGTGGGCAAAGGAACCAAGTTTTTTCTGGTGGGCCTGCCCGATAGCGCTATCAAAGAGAGTGAGCAGCGGGTTGAGGCGGCCATCAAGCAGACCGGCTACGCCATGCCCCGCATCAAAACGGTGGTTAACCTAGCCCCGGCCGACATCCGTAAAGAGGGCTCGGCCTACGACTTGCCCATCGCGCTGGGCATCCTGGCCGGTTCGGGGCAAATCACCGCCCCCGACACCGAGCGCTACGTGATTATGGGCGAACTATCGCTCGACGGATCGCTGCGGCCCATTCGCGGAGCATTACCCATTGCCATCGAGGCCCGCAAGAATGGATTCAAGGGCTTCATCTTGCCAGAAGAGAATGCCATCGAAGCGGCCATCGTTAACGACCTGGCGGTGATCGGCGTGCGCACCCTGCGTGAGGCGGTCGACTTCCTGGAAGGGCGGCAGACGATTACTCCCACCTGGCACGAAACCCGCGATGTGTTTGCTGAGCAGAGCAACCAGTTCGGGGTAGACTTTGCCGACGTACAGGGACACGAGAGCATCAAGCGGGCGCTCGAGGTGGCCGCCGCCGGAGGGCACAACGTGATTATGGTGGGTCCGCCTGGTTCGGGCAAAACCATGCTCGCCCGCCGCCTGCCCACCATCCTGCCGCCGCTCACGCTGCAAGAAGCCCTAGAAACCACCAAGATTTACTCCGTAGCGGGCAAGTTACAGTCGGGCGACGCGCTGGTGTCGCAGCGTCCGTTTGCCGCCCCGCACCACACCATCAGCGACGCCGCACTGGTGGGCGGAGGCAATATTCCGCAGCCGGGGCAGATTTCGCTGGCCCACAACGGCATCCTGTTTCTGGATGAACTGCCTGAGTTCAAGCGCTCGGTGCTGGAGGTGATGCGGCAGCCGTTGGAAGAACGGGCCGTTACTATCTCGCGCGCCCGCGGCACGGTCACCTTCCCCGCCAATTTTATGCTGATCGCCAGCATGAACCCCAGTCCGTCGGGTGAGTTCTACGACCCCACCGCGGCCCATGCCGACTCGCCCGCGGCGGTACAGCGCTACCTGAGCAAAATCAGTGGACCGCTGCTCGACCGCATCGACATCCACACGGAAGTAAACCCGGTGTCGTTCGACGAGATGACTGCCGAGCGAAAGTCTGAGAGCAGTGAGGTAATTCGGCAGCGGGTGATTAAGGCCCGACAGCGGCAAGTGGAGCGCTTTACGGCGATGAACCAAACCGAAGTCGGCGTCTACGCCAACGCCATGATGCCTACCCCGCTGGTGAAGCAGGTATGCCGCATTGACCAGGCTGGAAAGACGCTGCTTAAAACCGCGATGGAGCGCCTTGGCTTATCATCGCGCGCCTACGACCGCATCCTGAAGGTGTCGCGCACCATTGCCGACCTGGCCGCGTCGGAGGATATCAAGATTGAGCATCTCGCCGAAGCGATTCAGTACCGAAGCCTGGATCGCGAGGGGTGGAATGGGTGATAGAAAACTTCATCATTCATCATTCGACATTCCTTGCGCCCGGCGCCCGGTTCGATATTTAAACATCGAGTGATGAAGTAAAGAAGACTTTCTTGTACTAACAAAAAAAGCAGTAACTAGCGGCAAAATTTCAAGCTGAACAAGATGTTGACTTACGTACTCTTTGCCCTGGGATTTGTACTGCTCATCAAAGGAGCCGACTGGCTGGTAGGCGGCGCGACTGCCATTGCCAAGAAATACCGTATCTCCGATATGATCATCGGGCTCACCATCGTGTCGATGGGCACCTCCATGCCCGAGTTGGTGGTTAACATCCTGGCGAGCCTGAGTGGCAGCGCGGGCTTGGCCGTAGGCAACGTATTCGGCAGCAACGTAGCCAATATCTTGCTTATTCTGGGCGTGGCGGCGCTTATCTATCCGCTGCCGCTGCAACGCAGCACGGTCGTTTCGGAAATTCCGTTCTCGCTGATGGCCGCGCTGCTGGTTGGGTTCTTAGCCAATGCGGCCCTGTTCGACCGCTACCAGGGGCTGATCATTAGCCGCACCGACGGAGGTATTCTACTGTTTTTCTTCGCCCTGTTTATGCTGTATATCTTCAAGGTTGCGCGCGAGGGCGGCGAGCAAGAAGTGAAGGAGACCTACCAGGAACAGCCCCTGCTGCGCGCCGCTGGTTTGGTGCTGCTGGGCATGTTCGCTCTCTTTTTGGGAGGCAAATGGACGGTAGATGGAGCCACCTTTATTGCTACCCAGTTAGGCATGAGCGAAAGCTTCATCGGGCTTACGGTGGTAGCCATCGGCACCTCCTTGCCCGAACTGGTAACCTCGGCGGTAGCCGCCTCACGCCGCAGCACCGACATTGCCGTAGGCAACGCCGTAGGCTCCAATATCTTTAACCTGCTCTGGATTCTGGGCATCAGTGCGGTAATCAATCCGCTGCCGTTCGATGTGCTAAGCAACTTCGATATCCTGATGATCATCTTTGCCAGCACGTTGCTGATTCTGTCGGTGAGTTTGGAAAAGAAGCGCGCGGTAGGCCGACTCAGCGGGGTGGTGTTCTTGCTGTGTTACGTGGCCTACGTCGTTTTTCTGCTACAGCGGGGATAGGAAGAAAACACGTTAGCAAGCATTAAAAGTACGCTCTACTTCATCATTTGCCGTTCGGTGCTTCTTGCGCTCGGCGCTCGGCGCCCGGTTCGATGTTATCAGCGTAGATGTCGAACTACCACTAAGGAGTCTTAATGATAAGGCTACTGCCATCCGCCGCCCAGGCTGCGGTACAGTTCAATCTTGGATAGGATAATCTGTCGCTTCAGATCCGCCAGGTCTAGCTCACTCTGTAGGGCATCTTCTTGGGCGGTAATCACCTCCAGGTAGTTGGCAAAACCGCTTTGGAACAGTAGCGAAGCGTCGCGTACCCCCTTGCTGGCCACCACGATGCGCTGCTGGGCGATAGCGTATTCTTCGCGAAGCTTCTCGATGGTCACCAGCGCGTCAGAAACCTCCTGCACCGCGCGGATCACATTGTCTCTAAAGTCTAGTTCGGCTACCTGCTGTTGGGCCAGGGCAATGGCATAGTCCGTCTTCAGCCGTCGGTTCTGGAAGATAGGCTGAAACAGCGCTCCGTTGAGCAGGGCGAAGCCCGAACCAATCGGATCCAGGAAGCTATCCAGTTTAAAGGAGTTTAGTCCCGCCCCGGCGTCCAAAACGATAGACGGATACTTCAGGGCTTGGGTGATACCGGCCTGCGCGTTGGCCGCAACCAGTTGGTACTCGGCGGCCGCCACGTCGGGTCGGTTTTCAATCAGCTCGAGGGGTACCCCCACCACGTACTGGTCGTCGAACAATACATCTTCCAGATTTTGTCCAATATTGATGGCTTGCGGATAACGCCCCAGCAACTGATTCAAACGGTTTTCTAGCACCAGGTAATCTCTTTCCAGGCGCGGAATCAGGGAGGCAGCCCGCAGGATCTGCGACTCGGTTTGCTGTACCGCCAGCGAGGTGGTTTCATCAGCCTGAAACTGCAGCTTTACAATTCTCAGGGTGTTGCGCCCCAACTCCAGGTTGCTTTCAGCCACCGCAATCTGCGAGTTCACCATCAGCATATTGTAGTAGGTAGAGGCGATCTCGGCCACCACGGAGGTCTGCACTGCTTTCTGAAACTCTTGGCTTCGCATTAAAGACGCCTGGGCGGCCTCCTTCTGCCAGCGTAATTTCCCCCACAGGTCGAGCTCCCAGCTGGCGAACACGCCCGAAGAGAAGGCCACGTTTTCGGTATACAGGGTGGTAGGGGGTACCTCACCGTGGTTACGCCGCGAGCGGTTGGAGCCGTAGTTGTTGAAGTTCTCGGAGTAGTATTCTCTTCTGAAGTTAAACAGCGAAACTCCCAGGTCAGGATAGAAGTTGGCCCTAGACTGCTCAAACGTCTGAAGGCCTATCTCGATACGCCTTGCTTCTCGCTGAAGAGCAATGTTATTACTAAGCGCAATGTCGATCAGCGCGGTAAGCGTAGAATCCTCGAAGTAGTCCTTCCAGTTTACGCTCGCTAGCTGAATCTCACTGGCGGTGGTGCTGTCGGGCCGAATCAAGGGTCCGTAGTAGCGATCAATACTACCCAGGTCGGGACGAACGTAGCTTTGGCCTACCTTGCAGCCCGCTACCGTGAGAAAGACCAGACTAACAAGGATTAGTTGCTTAAAGAATTTCATGAATCTTAACTTGCTTGGGTAGTTTTCACGCTAAATCGCTCGTTCAAGCGAAGAAACAGGTACGTCAACACCGGGATGATGAGAATGCCTAAGAAGATGCCGGACAACATGCCGCCGGCCGTGCCGATGCTCACCGACTTGTTACCGATGGCCGACGATCCTTCCGAAAACATAAGCGGAATTAAGCCTACGGTAAACGCCAGCGAGGTCATCACGATGGCCCGAAGGCGCAGGGCGCTGGCGTCGAGCACGGCTTCGAGCATGCTGCTGCCCGCCTGTCGCTTCTGGGCCGCAAACTCTACAATCAGAATGGCATTCTTGGCCAGTAGTCCAATGAGCATAATGATACCCACCTGCACGTAGATGTTGTTGTCGATGCCCGCCAGATTGATAAAGACAAATACGCCCAGGATGCCGGTTGGGAGCGAGAGCATCACCGCCATCGGCAGCCAGAAGCTTTCGTACTGCGCCGCCAGAATAAAGTACACCAGCACGATGCTGATAATGAACACGATGATAGAGTCGGAACCGGATTTCTTCTCCTCTAAGCTCATCCCGGTCCACTCGAAGTTAAGGCTGGCCGGCAGCTTGCTCTCGCTCAGCTCCTCGATGATGTTCATCACGTCGCCGGTGCTGTAGCCCGGGGCCGGAGTAATGTTGATACGGGCGGCATTGTAGAGGTTGTACCGGGTTACGGTTTCCGGTCCGTAGGCTTGCTCTAGTTGTACGATTGTGCTTAGCGGCACCATCTCATTTTCATTGTTCTTCACGAAGATGGCGTTGAAGGCGTCAGGAGTCTCCCGAAAGGGAATGTCCGACTGCATAAACACTCCGTACTGCCGGGTAAAGCGGTTAAAATCGCCCACCCGCGTGCGGCCAAAGTTAGACTGCACGGTAAACATCATATCCTTAACGCTCACCCCCAGGGCTTTTGCCTTTTTGTAGTCGATCTTAAGGGCGTACTGCGGAAAATTGGTATTGTAGGAGGTGAAGGCATTGTCGATCTCGGACCGCTGCGCCAGCTCCACCACAAACTCATTTACCAGCGTTCCGAACTCGCTCAGGTCGCCGTCCGAAAGGTCCTGAAGCATAATCTGCACCCCGTCGAAGTCGCCGAACCCCTGCACGGTGGGCCGGGGATACATATTAATCCCCTTGGCTTCGCTGATCACCATCAGTTTGCTCATCAAATGCTTGATCAACTCGTTGATGTCGGAGATCTCGCCGCGATCGCCGATGTCCTTGAGCAGCACGTAGCCCAAACCGGAAGAAGGGCTCTCCGAACCGCTCACGATGTTGTAGCCCGACACGGTGTTCACGCTGGCTACGGCTTCCTCTCGTTGCAAGATGGAGTCGGCCTGAATCAGCGCCTGGTTGGTGCGGTGCAGCGAAGCTCCCTCGGGCATAGCTACTGTGAAGATCAGGAAGTTATCGTCTTCGGTAGGGATAAAGGCACTGGGAGTGCGCCGGGCCAATAGCACCGTAGCAACCACCACCAGCAGCAGACCCACCAGGCTGATCCACTGGTACTGGATGGCTAACTTTACCAGGGCAATGTACTTGGTCGTAAACCGGTCGAACAGACTGTCGAACTTTCGTAACCCCTTGGAGCCTAGCGCCTTGGCCTTCTGCACCTTCTCCGACTGCTGGATCTTATCCATTACCGTATCGCTCTCTTCGCTAGCTTCTTCCGGCTCGCTCTTCTCGCGGTACAGCAGCATAAACATCACCGGGCCCAGGGTGAGCGCAATCACCGCCGAGATAATCACCGCGATAATGATGGTGTAGGCGAACTCTTGGTAAAACACCCCTACTGGCCCCTGCAAAAAGCCCACGGGAAGAAACACGGCGGCAATGACCAGCGTGATAGAAGTGATGGCCCCAGTAATTTCGGTTAGCGCCGACTCTACCGCCTCGCGGGCGCTCATGCCGTGGTGCTGCATTTTCTCGTAGATAGCTTCTACCACCACAATGGCGTTATCCACTACGATGCCGATAGAAAGCACGATCGAGAACATGCTGAGCACGTTCATCGACACCCCGATAAGCGACAGAAAGAAGAAGGTGCCCACCAGCGAGATGGGAATCGTGATGGCGGTGATAAAGGTAGCGCGGAAGTCCTGCAAAAAGATAAACACCACCAAAAACACCAGAAGAAAGGCCTCAACAAGAGTCTTCTTTACGTGCCCCATCGACTCGTCGATCTGATCCCGAACGCTGTACGTGATCTCGTAGCCAATTCCTTCCGGAAAGACGCGGGCCTGTTTTTCCAGGATTTCGCGTACGTTTTTGTCGATTTCAACGGCGTTGGCGCCGCTCTGCTGCACGATGTCAATGGTTACCGACGCCCGCCCGTCCAGGCGGTTCTGACTGGTGTAGTTCGACGCGCCGAACTCAATACGCGCTACGTCGCGCAGGTGCAGTTGCAGCCCGTCTTCCTCTGACTTGATCACAATATTTTCGTATTCTTCGGGCTCATCGAACCGGCCGGCGTGCTTCAGGGCGATCTCAAATACCTCGTCGGAATTTTCGCCGAACTTACCGGGGGCGGCCTCAAAGCTTTGGTCACGAATCTGCTGGTACACGTCGCGCGGGGTGAGTCCGTACAGCGCCAGCCGCTCGGGGTTGAGCCAGATGCGCATGGCGTAGTCGCGCGAGCGCAGGATAGACGCCTCCGCCAGGCCCTCCACCCGCTTCAGCTCCCGCCGCACGTTCATGCGGGTGTAAGCGTTCAGAAACGTTTCGTTGTAGGGGGAGTTTTCTTCTTCGGCGAAGATGTTGATCGTCATCAGGGTGCCCTTCATCCGTTTCATCACCGTGATGCCCGATTCAATTACCTCGGGCGGAATCTGCTGCACCACCGTAGAGATGCGGTTCTGAATGTCTACCGCCGCCAGGTTGGGATCGGTGCCCGGCTCGAAGTACACCGACACCCGGCCCCGCCCGGAGTTGGTGGCCGTAGAACGGGCGTAGGTCATGTTTTCGGTACCGTTGATGGCTTCTTCGATGGGGAGCAGTACCGACTTGGCCACCGTTTCGGCGTTGCCTCCGGGGTAGTACACCTGGACGCTCACGCTGGGCGGGGCGATCTCGGGAAATCGTTCTATCGGAAGCTGAAAGATACTGGCGACGCCCGCCAGCACCAGCACGATAGAGATCACCAACGTGAGTACGGGCCTATCTATTATCTTTTTTAGCATAGTGCGTTTTGATAGGGTTTGTTACAGATTGGCGGAGGTGCCACGGATAGCGGGTGAGTGACTGCGGCAGCAGCGGTAGCTAGCCCTGTAGGGCAAGTAGGTAGATCGCATCGATCTTAGTTTGCGTTAGCTGCGTTGCGGTCCTCTACAATCAGGCTGCCGACCCGCATCGGCTTCACCTTGGTGCCGTTGGTGAGTTTATCGAGCCCGGAAACCACGATCCTATCGTTCGGATTCAGGGTTTCTCCGCTCACAATGTATTTTTTTCCGGTGCGCCCCTCAATTTTTATTTCCGTGCGTACCACCGTGCTGTCCTCCTGAAACTTAAACACGAACCTTTTATCCTGGATAGAGGTGGTGGCGCCCTGCGGAACGAGGATAGCATTCGGGTAGATTTGCTCCATAATGATTTTGCCCGTGCTGCCGGACCGTAGCAGCGTATCCGGGTTGTCGAACTTGGCCCGCAGGTTAATAGAACCGGTCGACTTATCAATCTGCCCCGAGTTAGCATCGATCATCCCGTGCCGTTCGTACTCCGAACCATCGGAGAGCACCAGCTTTACTTCGGTATTCATCTTTTTGGAGGTAGAGTCGCCCTTCATGCGTTCGTAGTACAGATAGTCCGACTCGCTCATCGAGAAGTAAACGTAAACGTCTTTTACGTTGGAGAGGACCGTGAGCGGTTGCTCATCGGTTTTTTTAACGAGGTTGCCAATTGACTTAGGAATTCTGCCCATAAAGCCGCCCACCGGAGCCCGGATGGTGGTAAACGCCAGGTTGATCTTCATGTTGGCCGCCGCTGCCTGCGCGCGGTCCAGCGATGATTGGGCTACTTCGTAATCGGCCAGGGCGGTTTCCATGCGCACCTCCGAGATCACCTCATTGTCGATAAGCGGTTGAATGCGGTCGATCTCGGTCTGGGCCTTTCTGAGCTTAGCCCGCTCCACCTTCACGTTAGCAACAGCATTATTGAGGTCTTCCTGGTAGGGCTGGCTGTTGATTTCAAACAGAGGCTGCCCCTTTTGCACGTACTCGCCTTCGTCGACGTAGATTTTTTCAAGGATGCCATCTACCTGCGGACGGATGCTTACGTTTTCCACTCCCTCGATAGAGCCCAGGTACTGAAACGATTTAGCCGCTTGTTCCTCCTGGAGGGTCATCACAGGCAGGGGGAGCCCCTCGTCTTTGGGTTCGGCCTCTTGGCAACCGAACTGTAAGGATAATAATACAGCAACAGCAGGAAAGTAAAGTTTTTTCAATCTCAAGGGGGAGTAGTCGTTTTGGTTCGTCATTGGTCGGCAGCCTTATCCGTATCTTTATGCTGCCCGCGCATCAATAATCGTACGTTTTAGTACCAGACGACGGACCAGTTTACACTAATTACCTAAGGGCTAGTGACATATAGTCCCTACGCACGCTCAAATATCAGGATAAATTAGCACTAAAGGCTTATTCTCATGTAGAATATTTCAACAATCCACTAACGGACTGGGGAATAATTCTAAGTTTCAGCTCAAAGCAACATAGTCACGCTTCCCCGTTTTATTATTACCTTCGCGGCACAAGTATAAGGTATGAAAAAGCAGCATCTACTATTTTACGGGCTCATCATTCTGTTGATTGGCTTCGATTCCTGTGCGCCGCGCAAAAGTATCAGCACTCAAAAGGCCGATACCCACGAAGAAAACGTAACCCCCTACCGTATTCGGTACGCCGACTCGCTGCGGCAGACCCAGGCGGTCGCCCCCAATCCTGAGCGCACACTCACGGTAGGGCCGGTGGCAACCCGCTACGCCATTACCGACGATATGGACGCCTACGTAGCCGAGCGCAGTGAGCGTAACGCTGACAAGAACGCGTACCAGGGCTACACGCTCCAGGTGTACACCGGCGGCAGCCGCGACGAGGCCAATGAGGCCAAGCGGCGGGTGTACGATGCCCTGCCCGACGCCCGACCGGCCATCAACTACAACAGCTCGATCTACCGGGTGCAGGTGGGCGAGTATACCAACCGACTTGAGGCACAGGAAGACTACACGCAACTCAAAAAGGAGTTTCCCTACGTGCTGCTGGTTCCCCAAAAGTTTAGGATAAACTGATGAGCCTGGCCGCTGATATCAAGCAGCTAACCCGGCAGCACCGGGCCGAAGTGGTAGCGACGCGCCGCCACCTGCACCAGCACCCGGAGCTATCGTTCCAGGAGCACGAAACCGCCCGCTACGTAGCCGATCAGCTAAAATCGTTCGGCATCACTCCCCAAGAAGGCGTAGCTGATACCGGGTTGGTAGCCCTGATCGAGGGGCAGAACCCGGAAAAGAAAACGGTGGCGCTGCGCGCTGATATGGACGCCCTGCCCATCCACGAAGCCAACGAGGTGGAGTATCGCTCGCAGCGCGCGGGGGTGATGCACGCCTGCGGACACGATGCCCATACCGCCTCGCTGCTGGGCACCGCCCGGGTGTTGCAGCAGCTGCGCGACCGCTTTGAGGGTACGGTGAAGCTGGTGTTTCAGCCCGGCGAGGAGCGCATTCCCGGCGGCGCGTCGCTGATGATCAAGGCCGGGGCGCTAGAGAATCCCCGCCCGCAGCATATGTTCGGGCAGCACGTGCAGCCGTTTATTCCGGCCGGTAAAGTGGGTTTTCGCGAGGGCATGTACATGGCCAGCGCCGACGAGCTTTACGTAACCGTGCGCGGCCGCGGGGGGCACGCCGCCATGCCCGACCGCAACATCGACCCGGTGCTCATCACCTCACACATTATTGTGGCCCTGCAGCAAATTGTGAGTCGCCAGGCCGACCCTAAGATGCCGTCGGTGCTTTCGTTCGGGCGCGTGGTGGCCGACGGAGCCACCAACGTGATTCCCAACGAGGTGCAACTGGAGGGCACCTTTCGTACCATGAACGAAGCGTGGCGAGCCGACGCTCATCAGCGGATGAAAAAGTTGGCCGAAAGCATCGCCGAAGGCATGGGTGGTTCGTGCGACTTTGAAATTCGGCGCGGTTATCCGTTTCTAAAGAACAGTCCGGAGCTTACCCGCCGGGCCCGGCAGTACGCGGTTGATTTTTTGGGAGATGAGAATGTGGTGGATCTGGACCTGTGGATGGCCGCTGAGGATTTTGCCTACTACACCCAGGAGGTGGATGCCTGCTTCTACCGGTTAGGTACTGGCAACGAAGCCCGGGGCATTACCTCGTCGGTGCACACTCCGACCTTTGACATTGACGAGGAAGCGCTAGAAACGGGCGTGGGACTGATGAGCTGGATTGCGGTGCAAGAATTGTCTCGTTGATTAGGCGACTAATAGGCCTACCGCCATCATAAGTCCCAGCATCAGCCAGTAAACCTTCTGATATTTCCTTTTGGCTTTTCCGAACATAATTCTGCTTAATCCGTATTTCGCACGAATTTCATAGGGAGTTTTCATACATAAAAAAATTTAATGAGGTAAAAATAGCGCATTAACTCAATGTTAAGTTAATGTTAACAATGTTAACTTAATGTTAATAAATAGTAACGCTATGTTTTTGACAAAAGTTTACTTCCGTCTGCTTCAGCTAAACGAATAGATAACGGGGCGTACGGGATACGCAAAAGGAGTCACTGATAAAATTTAGGAAAAGGGTGCTAGAATAAATCCAGCACCTCGGCGCGGAAGGTAGGGTTCACGCCCATCGCCAGGGCCACCGACACCAGCAGGCCAATGGTGGCCAGGGCAGCGTCTTTGCCGATCATCAGTAGTGCTTCCCGAAGGCGGACCTTGCGCTCACCGCTACTGGTTTTTTCGCGCAGGCGCATCGCCAGTTCGCGGCCGCCTAGCAACCCGATAAATACCCAGGTGGTGCTCATCGGAATTACGCTGATGGTCAGTTTGTAGACCAGAATAGAGGCGTACACAAAGTCGATAAGCGTAGCGGCGCGGATGTCGGTTACCTCGCTCTTTTCGTTTACAATCTGCTGAATCCGGTCGCCCTTCAGGAAGAAGATCAGCCCCAGTCCGAAGAACACCACCAAAGCGAAGACCAGCAGCTGCCCAACGCCCAACTGGCGGGGCAGGTAGATGGCAATGTTGGCGGCATCCTGCATAATCCACACCGACCACAGCGAGCCGCTGGTGATCCACTGCGCCACGGCCCACCAGGGAGCGGGTTTTTCTTTAAAATACTTCTTGGTAAGATTGGTAATGCTAAACCACACGATAAACCCCAAAGCAAAGGCCAGGGCGTAGGCCGCCAGGCTTTTGTTGATCACCGAGGCCACCGCCCCCTGACTCACCGCGAAACTGCTCAGCAGCAAGAACGTGGTAGACACCGGCATGCGCAGGCGGGTGAGCACCAGCAGAAAGATCGGGGCGGCAATCTGCAAGAAGTTAAACTGGTCGGGCTGCGGGTACGAGAGTGCCCCGTCATCCTCCTGCGCCAGAAGGCGTCCGTACGACACGTCGCCATCGTTGACGTACCACCCGTAGATCACCGTTATCAAGAAAATGGTGCCGATGTAGAGCCAGAGCACGTACCACCGCCGGTGCGCGTTAGAGGCAATAAAGGTGCCGATGGTCTGGATACTGTCGTTCGACACCGCCGAGTAGGCCGCCAGGATAAAGCCGAACCACATTGCTACGGTAGGGTACGGGTACACCATTCCCCCCACAATGAATAAAACGGCAATCAGAAGAATGAAGGACCGTTCTTCTTTAACAACATCAAAAATCTGATAGATAACGTCTCGGAAACGGCTGGGAGAGCTTTCTGGCTTGCGTAATTGGGGCATCGTCCGGTTGGGTCGGCTAGGTCACAAGTATAGGCAATTTTCGGATACTGAAGACGCTGTATACCGTTAATTGCCTTTTTGGTGGGATGAGTTGGTGTTTTTCCAACCTTAAATGTAGGGAACCAAAACCGTTGGATTGGCTTTGACTGTGTTAACTTTGTGTTAATTATTTTTATGTTTGCCCGATGATTGATTTCACGTCCTTTACGCTGGATAATGGCTTGCGGGTGTTGGTTCATGAGGACACCTCCACTCCCCTGGCGGCGGTTAACGTACTGTATGACGTAGGTTCGCGCGACGAGGACCCGGAGAAAACCGGCTTCGCCCACCTCTTCGAGCACCTGATGTTCGGTGGCTCCCGGCACATCCCCGCCTACGATGAACCGCTCCAGCAGGTAGGAGGAGAGAACAACGCCTTCACCAGCCCGGATATCACCAACTACTACATTACCCTGCCCTCGGCCAACCTGGAAACCGCTTTCTGGTTGGAGTCCGACCGGATGCTAAGCCTGTCGTTCGACCCCGAGGTGCTGCGGGTGCAGCGCAGCGTGGTGATCGAAGAGTACAAGCAAAATTACCTCAACCAGCCCTACGGCGACGCGATGATTACGCTCAAGGAGCTGGCCTACCGGGTGCACCCCTACCGGTGGCCCACCATTGGCCGTCACATTTCGCACATCGAGGAGGCCACGCTCGACGACGTACGTACCTTCTTCTACCGCCACTACCTACCCAACAACGCGGTGCTGGTGGTAGCGGGCAGCGTAACGGTTGATCGGGTGAAGCACCTGGCCGAACGCTGGTTCGGGACTATTCCGGCCGGTGACCGGCCGCCCCGGCAACTGCCTACCGAACCCGTTCAGGAAGGCAAGCGCGAGCAGCACCTTAGCGGGTCGGTGCCCGCCGACGCGCTTTACAAAGCCTACCACGTGCCCGCCCGCCTCGACAAACGCTACCACACCGCCGACCTGCTGAGCGATGTGCTGGAGCGAGGCCGGTCGTCGCGCCTGTACACCGAGGTGGTAAAGAAGAATCCGTTGTTTAGTTCTATCAACGCCTACATCACGGGCTCGGCCGACCCGGGACTGCTCGTTATCCAGGGCAAGGTGCAGCAGGGGATTTCTCTGGAAGAAGCTAATCAGGCGGTAGAAGCGGTGGTGGAGCAGCTGCGGAGCGAACTGGTGTCGGAAGAGGAACTAGAGAAGGTAAAGAACCAGGCGGAGTCGTCGCTGGTGTTTGCCGAGATGGAGCTGCTGAACCGGGCGATGAACCTGGCCTACGCCGCCGTACTGGGCGACGCCGACATGGTGAACCGGGAGTCGGAAAAGATTCAGGCCGTTACGGCGGAAGGACTGCAACAGATGGCCCGGGAGGTGCTACGGCCGGACAACAGCAGCACGGTGTTCTACCGGGCGGATAGGGAGTAAACGGTGGGTGCAGACGGGTAGAGACTTAAGCTCACTTACTCTCCACCATTTTATCCTCCTTCACGTAGCCCTTGCGCTTTAGGATAGACTCCACAAACCGCCGCTCGTTGTCGGTATTGAAGATGCGGAAGGGCAGGTGGATCAGTTGCGCTTTGGAGACGATCAGCAAGAAGTAGTCTTTGCCGATGCGGGCCTTTTTGATCATATTCCACTTCAGGGGCATGCCCTGCTTCGCGCTTACCTTGATGAGCACCTGCTGACTGTTGATCTCGTAGCTAAGGCGCTCGAACAGCACCTTGTTTTGTTCTAGCTGGGTAACTCCCGCAAACTGAATAACCCAGAACAAGATATACAGCGCCAGGGCAATGAGGGGGCCGATGATCCACCACCACGAAAAAACGAAGAAGGCTCCGCTCATCAGGGCCAGCACAATCAAAAATACCCACCACTGCTCCCGCAGTATGTTCATCAGGGCGAGTTTGATATAGGTGCTGTTGTCTAGGGTATACTTGCGCGTTTTAACGATCATCCGGAGGTTGCTTAAAGGAAAAAATTTCGGATGCAAGTATACTGGTTTCCCCAGAAAGTTACTAACCCGCTGCTCAAGCAAACGCTGCCATTGGCTGAGACTGCTACTTCATGCGTACGCTTTCCATCATATGCTGCGCCACGGGTTGCCAGGTAGTTTGGTCGCGGGCGGGTCCGCTAAAGTCAAACACCCACGTTTTTTGCTGGTGCACGGTGTACTGCACGTAGGTGTAGCGGCGGATAGGCTTCTGCTTGATAAACGAGGTCTCATCGTCAGCCGGGCGCACCACCGATACGAACTCGAAAACCGCAAAGGGTTGTCCGTTTACTTCCTGCACCGCTTCGGTTAAAAACGTTACCTCATCGTACAACTCCAGCAGGCTGGCCCGGTAGAAGTCCTTAAGCATCGGCAGGTCGCCGGGCTGCCAGCGGGTATTCGACACGTTGAGTCCGAAGGCTGTTCGTCGGTTGGGATCGGAGTAGGCGGCCAGTGGGCGGCGGGCGGCCTGGTAGGTTTCCTGCAGCTGCGCCTCGGTCATGGACTGGAACGATTGGGGCAACGCTACGCTGATGCCCTCGTAAATACTGGTGCGCACAAAGTCGCGCGCCAAAAATGTCCAGCTTCCCAGCATCGCTAGGGCAGTCACGGCCAGTAAGGTCTTTTTCATGCGGGCTTACGCTAAGTTCTTTTAAGCTAAAAACACTACGGACAAAGTTGTAGTTTATTGAGTGAAATAACTGTACCATTTATACCAATTCTCCTCATGAATATTTTCTTCAATCGCGCTTCCTTAGTAGCCATCTCACTAATTGGTGGGCTGTTGATCGGCTGCGGCGAACCGGATCAGGATTACAAAAACGATGACGACGACCGAAGCGTCGAAGTAATAGGCGACGATCAGGCCGCTACTGATGACCAGAATGCCTACCCCCGCGACGAGGTTCAGGAAGAAACCAACCTGGATCCGGACGACTACCTGCCTATGGAAGTTGGAGAGGTGACCTCACTCATTGAGCAGCGCAAACTGCTTGCCCTGCTGCTGCGCCAGAAAAACGATATGGAGCAGCGCGTCAATGAGTTGGAGGATATGCCGGGCGACGCTTCGGACAATACGGTGGTGAAGGGCGATGTGGATAAACTGCGCCTCTACCTCGTTAAGCTCGATCTGGAGATACTGAAAGTACGAAAGGCCCAGCCCGGTTCGATGCGAGAGGTATCAGAATCAGCCTTGGGAGCGGTGAAGGGGGCCGGGGCCCTTATGCAAAGCAGCGTGATGCGCATCGACCGGGGGTTTTAAGGCCTTTGCGTGCTTTTGTCCGAGAAAACGCGTATCATATCAACCATCTGCTCTCCAGCTTCTGGTTAACCGCGCTGATCCGTGTGGATAGTTAACTCCGCGGCGGTGGCAGTGTCTCTCTGTCAACCAACCAATACGAGTATGCTACGCTTCCTCTTTCTTTTTATTCTTCTATCGTCGCTTCCGCCCCGCCCCGTTCTGGCCGTAGCGCATCCGCTGACCAGCGACCCCCCGGAGCTTGAAAATCCGGTAGACGTTGCCTACCTCAAGAAGCACCTCCGCTCGCGTAGTCCGCGCCTGATTCTTACGGCTACCGCCGAGAAGCAGCTAAGGAAGAAGTTGAAGACCGATCCGGTAGTTAAGAATATGTACGCTGCGGTCCAGCTCAACGCCCAACGAATCCAGCAGGCTCCGTTGCTAACACGCAAAATGGTCGGCCGAAGGCTGCTGAGCACCTCGCGCGAAATGCTGTACCGGGTAAATATGCTGGGCGTGGTTTACCGCGTCGACCGCGACCCAAAGGTGCTCGCCCGGCTGAACGAAGAGGTACTCACCGTTTGCGCTTTTTCCGACTGGAATCCCTCGCACTACCTCGACGTAGCCGAAATGGCGATGGCCGTAGCCCTGGCGGTAGACTGGGTGGGCGACGACCTACCGAAGGCCACCGTAACAACGGCCAAGAACGCACTCATTGAGAAAGGAATTAAGCCCAGCTACAATCCTAACGGCAACACGGGCTGGGTAACAGGTACCAACAACTGGAACCAGGTGTGTAACGGAGGCATGATTGCCGCGTCTATCGCGGTAGCCGAGCAGGCGCCGGAGCTGGCGGCCCGCACCATCCACCGGGCGCTAGACGGAATGCCCCACGCCCTGGCCGAGTACGGTCCCGACGGGGTGTATCCCGAGGGCTCGACCTACTGGGGTTACGGCACCAGTTTTTCGGTGCTCACCGCTTCGCTGTTGGAAACTGCCTTCGGCACCGACTTTGGCCTTGCCGCGTACCCGGCGTTCTTGGAGAGCGCCACCTTTCGGAAGCTGAGCATGGCCCCCTCGGGCTGGTACTATAACTTCGCCGACTGTGGCGACCAGCGCAGCGAGCAGGGTGACGTGGTGCTGGCCTGGTTTGCTATGAAAACCGGCAACGATGACTTCTTTGAGAGGGAAAGGTTTCTGCAGCGCCCCGACGCTATGGGCGATCTGGCGCGCTACGGTGGGGCGGGCTTGGTATGGCTGTCGCAGTATGAGCCGCAGCGTACCGACGACCTGCCGCTGGCCTGGAAGGGCGACGGGGCCAATCCGATCGTCATCCTCCGCGATACCGCCCGGCAGTATTACTTTGGTGGTAAGGGCGGGCGCGGCACCGTGAACCACGGCAACATGGACGCCGGTTCGTTCGTCTTCGAGCTGGACGGCGTGCGGTGGGTAGTTGACCCGGGCAACCAAAGCTACAACGCTCTGGAGCAGACGGGCTTTAACCTGTGGGGGCGCTGCCAAGACTGCGAGCGCTGGACACTGCTCACCAAGAATAACTACGGCCACAGCACGCTCACCGTTAACGACGCCCTGCACGTAGCCGACGGCTTTGCGCCCATCAGCCACTTTCAGGACGGGAACCAGCCGGAGGCCGTCGTAGACATGACTGCGGCGTTGGGTAGTCAGCTGGCGAAAGCCCATCGCCGGTTTGTGAAAGAAAACGACCATTCGTTACTGATTGAAGACCAACTCACTGCGAACGACTCGACCCAAAGCATTACCTGGCAGCTGATGACCACCGCCGAGGTAGCGATTACCGACCGGGGCGCTATCCTGAGTCAAGACGGCCAGCAGCTACTGCTAGAGAACCTGTCGCACCCCAACCTGCGGGTGTCGGTAATTTCGCTAGACCCGCCCCCGCTGAAGCTAGACCGCCAGATCGAAAACCTGAAACGCCTGGAGATTCGGATTCCGGGGTACATACTCACCGAGGGGGAGAACACCCTCCGGGTGCGCTTGTCGGCGGCGGGGTAGCCACTGAGCTACCGAAAAAATCGCTTACGAAACCAGGATAATAAGATGATGAAACGCGATACCAAATTCGACTCCAAGGTTGAGCGAGACCGTCGCCGCTTCGCTCGCTTAGATCGTTACCGCCTGAAGCAACTCAAAGAGATTGAGGCGCGTATCGCCCGACTTTACTAAAAATTTGAGTATTGCACCACGCTGCCCTTAATCACCTTTTTGGCAACATCGACCTTCATCTGCTAGACCAGATATTGAAGGGGCGATACCAACCCGGCATGCGCCTGCTCGATGCGGGGTGCGGTGAGGGGCGAAACCTACCCTACTTTGTCCGTAACGGCTACGACCTGTGGGGGGTGGACACGAATCCGGTAGCGTTGCGGCTGCTGCGGATGCAGGGGCGCTCGTGGCACCCCACTTTTGATCCTGAGAAGTTTATCGAGAGCGATATTACCGAACTTCCTTTTCCGCCTACTAGCTTCGATGCCGTGCTCTGCCTTTCGGTGCTGCATTTTGCGAACGACGAAGGCCACTTCTTTCGGATGACCGACGAGCTACTGCGGGTGCTCAAGCCATCGGGCAGCCTGCTGATCCGCACCAACGCGCCCGTAGAGAACAACCCCTTGGATTTGCAAGCGACTAGCGGCCGCCCGGATGCTGACGAGGGAGATCGCCTGTTGCTCACGCCAACGCTCCTGAACCAGTTTATTGAGCGCTACCCGCTCACCTGGCTAGAGCCGGTGCGCACAGAACAGGTTGCTGGCGAACGGCCGCTGGTAACATTGGTATTACAGAAAAATTAGGGGGCCGTTTCCTGAGCCGCCACCGATGCGTAGGCCTGCCGTAGCGCTTCGCGATGGGCCTGGGCCATCCGTTCGGTCATCACCGGGAAGGCGGTTCCGTCGTCTTGCCACAGCGTACGCTTCATGCGTCCTTCCGGAAACCAGCGGTCGTTGCCGTGGGTGCCAATAAACTGACACTTAAATACCCCCACAATGTAGGGGCGCTCCAGGGCCGCCTCGACCCACGCCGCCACGTCTTCGGCGGCGACGGCCTCTGCTTTGATCGTACCCCGGTCGTTCTCGTAGGTAGTGTCTAGGCTAAAGGGCGTAGCCCAGTCGATCACCAGCACGGGCTTTTGCACCAGGGCAAAGGTGCTATCAAACCCGGCCTGCTGAAACACCTGCCACTCCGGGGGGCGCTGCGGACTCAAAATCAGCACTTGAGTACAAAAGATATCTACGTACTGACCGGCCACCCGCAGCACCGGCTCCGGAACCATGCGCAGCACGTAGCGTTCGCCCATAAACAGATGATGAGGTGCGCCCTGGCGGACAATATCTTTCAGCAGCGGATACAGTACGGCCGCGATACGTCCCAGAAACAGTTCATCATCCTGCCGTACCGGGGGGTGGTTCGCGTCGAGCGCCCAAGTGGTGGTCGAAAGAAGGTTATCAAAGGTAGAAAATTGCGTGCCGTAGGCTTCGTTGAGCCGCTGGATATCGGCAGAGTACCGGTCTTTTAGAAAGCGGACGTACTCGGCCTTGCCGGGAGCGGTAGCGGGCAGCGACCGGAAGAAGTCGACCCGGCGAGAGTCCCAGATGGGCAGGTCCACGAAGGCCACGCCGAGTACCAGCGAATCGTTGGCAATGCGGCGGCAGGCGGGGATAAGCGCCCGGCGAAAGGCGGTTTGCACCGAGTCGTCGAACACGTCGAAGGCGTGCTTGCTGCCAGGGTAGTTGAAGTGCGCAATGTAGGGAATACGTTGCCTGAGGTACGGATCGAGAGGGAGGTAGGCCTCGCCCGCGTTGAGGCCCGCCGCCTGGTACGCTTGGTACATTGCCTCTTGGGCGCGCAGCGAATCGCCCGCCACCCGCTCGTAGAGCGAGGCAGACTGATGGGCCTCCTTCAGGTAGCGGCCGGTATGGTTGGCCCCCAACGCCAGAAAGCCGTGGCCCTGCGGAGTGATAAACATCCACCGACCGTTGACCTGCTCTACCCGAAACCAGCCGGTTGCCTCCCGCTGAATGGCGGAGTAGCCACCGAAGGCATCCTGGGGTACGTCCGACGAATCGCGGCACGCGCCTAGAAATAATAGAAGAGCCAGACCAGCCAACTGGACAGAGGTAGACAGATTGTTCATTTGCTTGGGGGTAAGAAAACCATTACGCTAATTTACGGGTTGAATCACTGCTATGAAAATGTTGCTTCTTCTCATCGCACTGGGCGGTTTGGCCGCTTGCAATCTCGACAAAGATACGCAGGTAGACGACCGGAAGGCCAAGTTTACCACTTCCGACCCGTCGGAACTGTTCTTTAAGAACGTGCGGCAGATTTACTACGACCAGGAAGAGATGGCTGCCGCTAAGCTCAATATCTTCCGGCTGGGCGACCGCAGCGAAGCGGAGGACTATCCGGTGATCAACCTGGCAATTGCCAGCAACTGGCGCTACGACGAAGCCTACCTGTTGGTAGAGCCTAACGCGTATTTCGAAGAATTAGATTCCATTCGGGTGACCTGGAAGAACGCCGAGACGCAGCAGGAAGGGCGCTACCGCTGGGCGCGGGGCAGCAAAGAAGCTCAGTTTAAGTTCGCCAGCCAACTGTACCGAAGCATTCAGCAGGGGCACCAGCTTACGGTAACCAACCGGCAAGGGCAGCAGGAGAAACTACTCGATCGCTACGACGACCGCGAGGTCTTGCGCAAAACGATGTTCGACTACTACCGTCTGGTCGACCTGCTGTAGAGGCAGCGGATTTTACGGTTGGCCAATAATTTCGTACTTTGCCGGGCTGCCGAAACACCCGGGGCCAATCGTGGTTATTGGGTCATTAGCCTACGCACAAATGCTTTACTACAAAGAATACGTACTGGAACAAGGTAAAGACTGGGTGGTGTTCGTCCACGGGGCAGGGGGAAGCTCCTCGGTGTGGTACCGGCAGATTAAGGATTTTAAGCAGCACTTTAACGTACTACTGGTGGACCTGCGGGGGCACGGCCGCTCGCGCGAACTGCTCAAGGAGTACGTCGAAAGCGACTACTCGTTCCGCGACGTGGCGGCTGATATTCTGGAGGTGGTAGACCATCTTAAGATTCCTCAAGCTCACTTCGTGGGGGTGTCTATGGGGTCGATCATCATCCGCAGCATCGGGGAACTAGCTCCTGAGCGCCTGAAGTCGATAGTGCTGTGCGGGGCCATCACCCGGCTCAACGTCCGGTCGCGCTTCCTGGTGTTTTTTGGGCACTGCATGAAGCGGTTCGTGCCTTATATGTGGCTGTACCGCTTCTTTGCCTGGATCATCATGCCCAGCAAGCGGGATGCTTTCTCTCGCAACCTGTTCGTACGCGAAGCCCGCCGCCTTTACAAAAAGGAATTTCTGCGGTGGTACCGCCTTACCTACGAGGTGAACCCCCTGCTGAGGTACTTTAAGGAAAAGGAAATTCCGGTGCCCACCCTCTACGTGATGGGCGAACACGATTATATGTTCTTACCCCCCGTACGCCAAACCGTTAACCTGCACCAGCACGCCTCGCTGCGCGTGGTCGCCGACTGCGGCCACGTGGTAAACGTAGAGGAACCCCAGATATTTAACGACCTGGCCGTCTCATTTATCAGTCAGCACCCGGTTGCCGGATAGCAAGTTTGACGTTCGTGCTTTCGGGCACGTTCGCAACGCTTTAGTGAGTTTTTTAGGTTCATCATTCCGTTTGCTTTAATACCGAATGTAGAACCGGGCGCCGGTCGCAAGGAGTTTCGAATGATGAAGTAGTGAAAAACGAGCGCCGCTAGCTCTTATAGCAATCCCGGAACGCATTTGCAACGCGTTCGACAACCGCTGCACCCCAACCTTCGGGTGCGTTTGCAACTTGTTCTTCAACAACCCCCAACCTATGCCAACCACTAAAATCCTGAACGCCCGCCTGGTTAACGAAGGCTCCGTTCGCCCCACCGACCTGCTCATGGAGGACACCTTCATCACCCGACTGGACGGAGACCTGTCGGGAGTAGCCACCGACCGGACCGTTGACGCCCAGGGCCACTACCTGCTACCCGGCCTGATCGACGACCAGGTGCACTTTCGCGAGCCCGGACTCACCCACAAGGCCACCATCCGCAGTGAGTCGCGCGCCGCGGTAGCCGGAGGCATCACTTCGTTTATGGAGATGCCCAACACGGTGCCCAACGTGCTTACGCAGGAACTGCTGGCCGATAAATACGCAATTGCGGCCCACGACTCGCTGGCCAACTATTCGTTCTACATGGGAGTGTCTAACGATAACCTGGAAGAGGTACTGCGTACTGACCCCCACTCCGTGTGCGGACTTAAAATATTTATGGGCTCTTCTACCGGCAACATGCTGGTAGACAATGAGCAGACACTGCGCAACGTGTTTTCGCGAGCCGAATTGTTGGTAGCCACCCACTGTGAAGATGAGGAAACCATTCGCCGCAACACGCAGCGTCACCGGGAGCAGTACGGTGAAGACGTACCCATTGAACTGCACCCCGCTATTCGTAGTGCGGAAGCCTGCTACCGGTCCTCGTCGCTGGCCGTTGCGCTGGCCCAAGAATACGGCACACGCCTGCACGTGCTGCACATTTCTACGGCGCGCGAACTCGAGCTGTTTGACACGCAAACGCCACTGACTGACAAGCGCATTACCGCCGAGGCCTGCCTGCACCACCTGTGGTTCAGCGACCAGGACTATCAGGAAAAAGGAACGCTGATTAAGTGGAATCCAGCGGTAAAGACTACCCAGGACCGCGAAGCGCTGCGGCAGGCCGTTATTCACGGACCCATCGACGTGCTGGCCACCGACCACGCTCCGCACGCCCTCAGCGAAAAGAGTAATTCCTACTTTAAGGCACCCTCCGGTGGCCCGCTCGTGCAACACCAACTGGTTGCCCTGTTTGAGCTATTTCACCAGGGCGTGTTTTCGTTAGAACTCATCGTGCAGAAGGCCTGTCACAATCCGGCCACCCTGTTTCAGGTAGACCGGCGGGGCTTCGTGCGCGAGGGGTACTACGGCGATCTGGTGCTGGTAGACCCTGACAAGCCCTGGACGGTTGGTGCCGAGAACGTGCGGGCGCAGTGCGGCTGGTCGCCCTTCGACGGGCAAACGTTTCGGTCGCAGGTTACCCATACCTGGGTGTCGGGCGCGTTGGTTTACGAACGCGGAGCGTTGCACGAACCGCAGGCGGGCCACCGGCTTCGGTTTCTGCGGTAGTTGCCCGGCGCAGTGGCGGGTGGGTGCGCAAATGTCGGTAAGTGAGTTTTTCTTTCTGACAAAATTTACGTTGTTCGCGTATTGATCATGGCGACGGGTCGGGGGTGGTCTGCACTCCGCCCGCATAATCAGGTCTACTTTTGACAAAAGCGTATCCTATTATTTTGCTAGTCGCTACGCTGGCGGCCTACCTAAGCGTCTACGTGTCGCCCGCTACCTTCTGGCTGGCCGGTTTCTTCTCGCTAACCATTCCGGTCTTGCTAATTGCCAACCTGCTGCTGCTGCTGCTCTACGCGGTTCGGCGGCGCTGGCAGGCCGTGTACCCCCTGGCAGCGCTGCTGGTCGGGTATCCTTACATTGCGGCCAGCGTGGTTTGGCAGCGCCCTTCGGAGAGCGCCTCGCCTGCTTTTTCGGTGCTCAGTTACAACGTGCGGGTGTTTAACATCTACTCGCACCAACAGCGCGATACCCCCCGGCCTACGGTGACCTGGCTTACCCAAGAAGATGCCGACGTAAAGTGCCTGCAGGAGTTCTACAACGACGACTCGTCGGCCGTATTCAATGCCACCCAGCGGTTGCGGGAGCAGGGTACCTACCACAGTTACGTGAACCCCTCGCTCATCAACCGCATCGGGGCCCAGTTCGGGCTGGCGATCTTCAGTCGTTTTCCGATCTTGAACCGGGGGGAAGTGAGCACGCCCCAAGATTCGTTGCAGTACGCTATCTTCGCCGACCTGCGTACGCCAGGCGGGGTGGTACGGGTTTACAACGTGCACCTGCGCTCGATGAGCATCGACGAGAACACACTCGGCGACCAGGGGGCCTATCCTTCTATCGCGCGTAAGCTGAAGAACGGCTTCACCACCCGGGCCCATCAGGTAGACGCCCTGCTGAGTCACCTCCGGGCGAGCCCCCACCCGGTGGTGGTATGCGGCGACCTGAACGACCTGCCGTACAGCTACACCTACTTTTCGCTACGCGACCAACTGATGAGCTCCTTTGAGGAAGCGGGGCGGGGCTTTGGGTTTAGCTACAACGGAAAGCTGTTTTTTTTGCGGATCGACAACCAGTTCTTCGGCGAAGAGCTTCAGGCGCACCGCTTCACCACCTACCGGGAGGTAGACTTCTCCGATCATTTTCCGGTGAAGGCCGAGTACTCGTTTCGGTAGTGCTAACTAATACCGATTGACTTTGGCGGCACAAACGCTGCGTTAGGTACGGCAACCTATCTCCTCATCCTCTGCATATAATCTGCTACTCCGATGCCGATTAAAAAGCACCTTAACCGGGTTGAGCAATTTGACCAGTTGATACGCGACGAACGCACCGGCCCTCCCCACAAAAGTGTCGAAATGCTCAGCTTCGCCAAGAGCACTTTAGTGGTTAACCACTACATTGGGTGGTGAAAAGACGACGAAAGGCGGAGCTCTATTCTATTGCTACTCACCTGCCTTCGGTGGAGTTTATTAGCCAAGTTTCTTGTTCACTCCACTTTCCAACGGGTTCACTCCGGCCATCAGGTACTTGGCGGAAATAGTCCTGATTTTAGTAGTTGGCAATCGGCCGAATGTGTACTTTGGTAGCGTAAAATCCACGTCAATATCGCCGGTTATGCGCAACCCCTACTTGCCCTGCCTCCTGGTGTTTTGTTTAGCGGCCTGCGAGACGGCCGTGGAGGTAGACGTGCCGCGCAACCCACCGCAATTGACGGTTAATAGCCTGTTCAATCCCGATAGTGTCTGGCAGGTAGAGTTGACTGAGAACCGTTACATCCTGGACAATGAGCCATTCGCTGCCGTGCCGGATGCCGAAGTAAGGGTTTTACAGGAAGGGCGCACGGTAGCCGTCCTGGATTACCGGGGTAATCAGCCTTACAATGGCAACAGCATCTACCGCGCCGCCGACGGTCGGCCCGAGGCGGGCGAACAGTATACCCTGGAGGTGAGCCGTCCTACGGCGGGTGGGGTGTCGGCCCGCAGCCGGGTTCCTCCGGTGCCCACCCCCATCCTAAGTGTGGTGTGGGATACGTTAGACGTGCGGGAAATCCCTACCTCGATCGACCGAGTGGCATACGGCGTGACTATCCGTTTTGATGACCCTCCGGAAGAGAACTTTTACAGCCTGTCGTTCATTGTTCGCAATAACTTCGTAATTCTTAGAGATATTGATGACGACGGCGAGCAAGAACTGGTAGTGCGCAGAAACGAGCTCAACACGAATGCTACTCTTCAATCAGATGACCCTTTGATAGATGATCCTTTTGATCGCTACGCTGCCGAACTTTTGTTCAAAGACGCGCGCTTTAACGGGCAGGAGTATGAGCTAAAGCTCTACATGCAGCAGTTCATCGGGGTGAGTGGTGGGGTAAGCACTTTCCTTGATATAGCTACTAAGGATTTCTACGTACTAAACGAAGAGGTTTACGACCTGCAAGGAAACGTAGTCTTCGGCGCTGACGAAAGCTTCCCCTCGTATGAGTTGTTCGCCCTCCTGCGCACCACTACCGAGGAGTATTACAATTACACCCGTACCCGCGACCTGCAAGCCTCCGTAGAGAGCAACCCCTTCGCCCAACCGGTGCAGGTGTTTGATAATATAGAAGGTGGGCTGGGGGTGTTTGCCGGTTATAGTCAGGTGGAAAAAGAGGTGACCATTAAATAAGACTCGTATGAAACACTTCCTATCATTATTCTTATGCATAGTACTAATGGGTTGCGAGACGACCGTGGAGATAGACATACCGCGTTACCCGGCGCAGTTGACGGTTAATGCGCTGTTCAATCCCGACAGCGTGTGGCAGGTGGAGTTGACGGAGAATCGCTATATTCTAGATACCGCGCAGTTTGCCTCCGTGCCCGATGCAGAAGTGCGGGTGTTGCAAGGCGGACAGACCGTAGCGGTACTAGACTATGTGGGTGACGATCGATTTACCGGTAGTAGTATTTACCGAGCAACAAACCGTCGCCCCCAAGCAGACCAGGATTATACCCTGGATGTAGAACACGCCACGCTGGGCCGCTTGCTTGCCAACAGCCGGACAACCTCGCCCCAGAAATTAAAGGAGGCAACCATAGATACCCTAGACATCAGGCTGGATAGCGATACCGATAACAATAGCAAGGCGTACGCGATGACGATCCTGATTGACGATCCGCCTGAAGAAAACTTCTACAGCGTATCGTTTATAGAGCGTTACGACGGCTTTGTCGGCGATGGTGAATTCGGTAGTGAGGATTATAAGATGTGGTTTCAGAACTTTACCACCAGGATATCTATCCAATCGGATGACCCGGTGATAGATAGTCCGTTTGATGACTACCGCGTAGAGCTTATGTTTAGAGATGTTAGTTTTAACGGGGAACAATACGCACTGAAAGTGTATGTTCCTTACTTTTGGTCTTTCTCTTTCAATGGTTCGGTGCTACAGGATAGCGCCTTTGATCGCCAGGGAAATCTCGCACGGGTACCGGGTGATACGGTTAACCAGTTTACTTTCTACGCGCTCCTTCGCACCACCACTAAAGAATACTATGATTACCACTACACCCGCGACCTGCAAGCTTCCGTAGAGAACAATCCTTTCGCCCAACCAGTACAGGTCCTCAATAACATTGAGGGTGGGCTGGGCATCTTTGCGGGCTATAGCCAGGTGGAGCAAGAAGTGACGATTAAATAGAGAATATGCGTACCTAAACCAATATACAATCCGCCTATGCCCGCGCGCCCATCTATAGCCCACGAATTAATTCGTGGGCTATAGATGGGGCAGAGGCACGACAACCACCACAACGCCTATGCAACGCCTTCTACTCCTTCTCCTGTTACTCGGCACGCTGCCCGCGGCCTATGCTCAAACCTATACGCTGAGCGGCTACGTGCGCGATGCGCAGAGCGGCGAACCCCTCATTCAGGCCACGGTGCTCAACCGGGCCACGGGCACCGGCGTGGCCACCAACCGCTACGGTTTCTACAGCCTCACCCTGCCTGCGACCGATACCCTGCGGCTGCGCGTCTCCTACGTGGGCTACGCACCCACCGAGCTTGCGCTGGCCCTGCAACGGGATACGGTCATCAACATTGAGCTCACCTCCAACAACCTGCTCGATGAGGTGGTGGTGCAGGCCCCGGAAGACGCGGTGCACGAGCGCACGCAGATGAGCGTGGTGTCGGTGCGGCCCGAGCAGGTGCAGCGCATGCCCGCCCTGCTGGGCGAAGCGGATATCCTCAAGACGCTGCAACTGATGCCGGGCGTGCAGTCGGGTAACGAGGGCACCGCCGGACTCTACGTGCGCGGAGGCAGCCCCGACCAGAACCTGATCTTGCTCGACGGGGTGCCGGTCTACAACGTGTCGCACCTGTTCGGCTTCTTCTCGGTGTTCAACCCCAGCTCCATCAGCTATGTGGAACTCATCAAGGGCGGCTTCCCGGCCCGCTACGGCGGACGGCTGTCGTCGGTGCTCGACATTCGCATGAAGGAGGGCAACATGAAGCAGTTTGCCGGAGAGGCCACCCTGGGCATCATCTCGGGCAGCGCCTCTATCGAAGGGCCTATCGTCAAAGACAAGGTGTCGTTCATTGTGTCGGGGCGACGTACCTACCTGGATTTAGTGGCCAAGCCGTTGCTCAAGGAGTTTGCCGGAGGGGAAGACGACGAGGTGGGCTACTACTTCTACGACCTGAACGCCAAGGTGAACGCCCGCCTGGGGCAGAAGCACCAGCTATACCTGAGCGCCTACTCCGGCAACGACGACGGACAGATCAGCGACGAGCGTGAGCGCATCGTTGAGGGGGTGCTGACCAGCAGCGGCAACAACTTCGACCTGCAGTGGAGCAACCTGACCACGGCCTTCCGCTGGAACTACGTGATCTCGCCCCGCTGGTTCAGCAACACCACCCTGACCTACAGCCGCTACGACTACAACAACGACGTGACCTACGAAACCACCCGCACGGGCCGACTGACCAACGACTCGGAAGCGGAGGACGACACCACCTATAACTTCTCGCGGCAGCGCTACCGCTCCTCGATCAAAGACTGGGCGGGGCGCATCGACGTGAACTTCCTGCCCAACCCGCGCCACAACGTGCAGGCGGGGGCCAACCTGATTCACCACACCTTCAACCCGGGGGCGGTCAACTACGTCTTTGATACGCTGGCGACCGACGACATCGTGGCCGGAGACACCGTGCTGGGTTCGGCCATCATTGAGGCCTGGGAGGGTTTTGTCTACCTGGAAGAAGAATGGCAGCCGTTTCCGCGTTTCAGCATGAACCTGGGCGTGCACGCCTCGGCCTTCCTCGTAGAAGATGAAACCTATACTTCGGTGCAGCCCCGCGCCTCGGCCCGCTACCTGCTGGGCAAGACGCTGGCCCTGAAAGCCTCCTACGCCCGCATGACGCAGTACATCCACCTGCTCACCAACGCCGGGCTGGGCCTGCCCACCGATCTGTGGGTGCCCGCCACCGAACGGATTCGTCCGCAGCAGGCGTGGCAGGGCGTAGTAGGCTTGGCTAAAACCCTGTCTAGTGGTTTGCAAATCAGTCTGGAAGGTTACTACAAGGAGATGGACAACCTGCTGGAGTACCGCGACGGGGCCGACTTCCTGGACGTGGAAGAAGACTGGCAGGACAAGGTGGTGGTGGGCAACGGGCGCAGCTACGGGGCCGAGTTGCTGGTAGAGCAGCGCACCGGCCGACTCACCGGCTGGGTGGGCTACACCCTGTCGTGGACCGACCGGCAGTTTGACGAAGTGAACTTCGGCGAGCGCTTCCCCTTTCGCTACGACCGCCGCCACGATATCTCCGTGACGGGTTCTTACCAGTGGACCAAGCGGCTCACCGCGTCGGCCACCTGGGTGTTCGGCACCGGGCAGGCCATCACGCTGCCCGTGTCGTCGTACGATCCCATTGAGATCGCTGACTTCTACTTCCGCGACGTGGTGAGCGAGGGCGACATTGAGGAAATCCGGGGCCGCAACGGCTTTCGGATGCAGCCCTACCACCGGCTGGACCTGAACGTGCAGCATACCAAAGAAAAGAAGTGGGGCGAACGGGTGTGGACGGTGGGCGTGTACAATGCCTACAACCGCCGCAACCCCTTC
The DNA here is from genome assembly GCA_049650865.1 of Tunicatimonas sp. GTDB lineage: Bacteria > Bacteroidota > Bacteroidia > Cytophagales > Cyclobacteriaceae > Tunicatimonas. Next base: position 937 of record JBASAY010000012.1, on the reverse strand, counting down.
TTCGTCGATCGGGATACCTTTAGGGACGGCACCAAGCAGTTTGTGCAGTATACTTTGTTTCCGGTGCTGCCCGCTGTTTCTTATACGTTACGTTTTCAGTAACCCTAACCCTATTTTCTACGCTGGTTGGGCTACGGCAGCCGTCACTGCGAGGCAAACGGCAGTATCGTTCAATAGCAGAAGGCGAGCCCGTTGACTCAAGTTGCTTTACTACAACAAAAACGCTCTTGCCGACGCAGTCTCAACAAGTTACCACTCAACCCGTTCCCCATGAAATACCCAACCCTCTTTTTGTTTCTTTTATTTGCATTCGCTGCTTGTAGCGATGACGACCCCGATTGTCTCGATGTCACACCCGAGGCGTTTCGTTTTAGATTGGTAGACCAAGCAGGGAACAACAGGTTAACTGCCGATGAGCGACCAGATAATATTAGGATCTTCTATCTCAGGAATACCACTGAAGTGTCCCTACAGCTGGAATTTGAAGGCAGCGGTGGAGAGACCTATGGTATTTCATCCGTACTCCCTTATATCAGTATCTATCAGAATGCAGATACCTACTTCTTAGAGCGAGGCAATAATATAGACACAATTCTGGTGCGAGCGTCTGAGCGAAGTCCGGGTAACCAGTGTGCGGGCTTCTCTTATGATGAAGTGGCTTTCAATGGCGTAGCCGTTACCCTTGATGATACGGTAGACCCAGCGGTTTACGTAATAGTGGAATAATAGCTAGTGCATCAGAGCTACTCATCGGCGGTTATACAAAGCCTATGCATCCGAAAAATTAAGAAGCAGCCACCCCTACTCAAATGGGTGTAGGACAAAACTCCATTAGGCGCACTGTTTGATGCTATCAATGATTTGTTGCCACTGGTTACTTTTATAGGCAACCCTGAGGTTGGCTAGCTGTTGTGCCCCTTGGAGGGTCCAGCGCTGC
>JBASAY010000011.1:0-16801 GCA_049650865.1 Tunicatimonas sp. | reverse complement strand
TAAGTATATTCACAATTTGGCTTCTACGCGGTCTGAAGGAGCATCCTATTGTTCTTCGCATCGCAGTGGTTTAGCCTCACAACCTACTTTTTCAACGATGAGAACTCTTACTAACTTTTTGTGGAGGCTTGCTCTGGCAGCAAGCGTATTGTTCGTCACTAGTTGTGATGAAGGCGTCTTGGGCCCCACTTCCGGTGATTCCATTACTCTATCTACCAATGATGGAACCATCTCCGATGGCCGGGTGTCAGCCGCCCCCGGAACCCAGTTTGATCTCACCGCCTCTTTAGGACCCAACAGCACCGAAGAGATCAGCGTGGTAACCAACAATCCGGCGGTGGCTTCCCTGCCTGCTAACAGTACTTTCACTTCCGGCGGTTCAATCACCGTTAGCGTAGGCGGGAGTTTTGGAGACGAAGCCACCCTCACCGTTTCGGGCGGTGGGGTTACCGAACGACTGGTTGTTAGCGTAGGATACAATACGGTGGCTGATGCGGCTTTAGCCACAAGTAGCCTGAGCACGTTGGTAGCTGCCCTACAAGAGACTGATCTACTAAATACCCTTCAGGGCAGTGGTCCGTTTACCGTTTTTGCCCCTACCAATGATGCCTTTGCGTCATTAGCCGCTCAGTTGGGGGTAACTACCAGTGAACTGTTGGCCCGAAGCGACCTAGAAGATATTTTGCGTTATCACGTGGTGGACGGACGCGTGGAAGCCGATGATCTCGACAACGACCTAGTAGCAGCGACGGCGACAGCCGATGGCCTGCGGGTGATATTCGGCCGGGCGGGCAGTATAGTCACGGTTAATGATGCCACCATCACTACCCCTGATATCGAAACCGGTAACGGAATCGTGCATATTATAGACGAAGTGTTGTTGCCCCAGAGAGCGGAAACGTACGAGGTAGTACTACTGGCCGCTCCGCTCAAGGACCCGGACAACGTGGTAGGCACCCGAACTTCCCAGACTTTCTTTAGTGCCGACAATGGCTTAACCTATTCCGTAGAGGATGTGGTGAGCGGGGCCAGTGTCACTTCGGCTGAGATTGACTTTGGTTACTACTACGGAACCACCAACCGGGCTTCCCTAGCGTCACCGGCTGAGTACCCCAGAGAAATTTACGACCTGACCAGCACGGGGGCTAACTGGAACGATGTGAACGCAACGGCCTTCCGCCCGATAAGCCTTACGGTGGAGGGTTTCGACGCGATCACCAGAGCGGATGCGTCCGTATTGGTGCGGGAGTATGACATTTCCAGCGGGGACGTGGGGCAGATCACCGACCTTACGGCCGACGACCTTTTTGCCTTTAGAACCGTAGACAATCGCTACGGCGTACTGCGGGTGGTAGAGATTGTCGGCGCCGACGGATCCGACGGAAGAATTGAGATAGAAGTAAAGGTCACCGACTAGCGGTAGCTTAGCAAAAGGGGTTGGTTTAGTATTGGGCAAACTTTAGTCAGATCAACAGTTCAGTAAGCCGCTCCTGCCGTTCTAAACCACCCCGAATGCGTTCTGCCCCCCCGAACTGAAAGCCCACCTGCGTGACGTAGGCCACGCAGGCCGCAATTTTTCGGTCTGCGTACCCTCCCACATTCAGGCAAACCGCGGTATCATCAGCACGAGTCGCCCGTTGCTGAAGCACCTCCCAACCTAGCTCCTGCTCAGCGGTTACCCGCTCGGGGTACTGCTCCGGGTGGCGTGATAGATAAGGTTCATCGTACCAGCGCTGAAAGAATAGGTTAACAAAACTTTCTTGTAAAGAAGCCACCGCCCGCACCACCTGCCGGTGGTCTACATGACTACCGATGCCTACCGGAGAAAGAATCAGATCGGGTTTGATCTTCGCTACTACCTGCGCTAGTTGCTCTTGCAATTCGGGCTGAACGGTGTCTTCTGCCGCCAAATTGCCAAACAGGGCAGCCGCCGAATGATAGCCGCGGTGCGGTGCCTCAGGTAAGTCGAGCCAGTGCGGTTGGGCTCCCAGCAGGTCGCAGGCTTGAGCATCCTCTTCCCGGCGCAGCTGCATGTAATCTACCTCAGCCGACAAGCCCTTGTCCAACTGGCACGCCAGGGCGAAGCCGGTAGGATTCGGCACCGAACGGGTGAAGCAGGTTACTACGTGCAAGGAGTGGCCCTCATCAGCCAGCGCGGCCATGAGTCCTCCTACCGAAAACACGGCATCATCGAGGTGGGGCGATAGCAGTACGATTTTCTTCATAGCAGGTGCGGATCCTGCCGAAACCGGCAACTGAGGTCAGCGTCGGCTACGGTGGCTTCAATGTTATATATCTCTTGCCAAGCGTGCTTTAGCTCCGTGCGGCTTACCGCCCGGTAGACCCCTTCTAATTGTTCTGCCACCACCGGCCACGAGTACTGGCTGATCACTTCTTCGTAGGCCCGCTGCCCCAGGGCTATTCGATGAGCTTCATCGTGCAGCATCCGCCCGATGGCTCGGGTGAGGGCATCCACGTCGCCCGGCTCTACCAGCGCCGCGTTCACCTCGTCTTCCAAACAGTCGACCACTCCCACGGTGCGGGTAGACACGATGGGCAAGCCGCTGGCCATGGCCTCTAAAATGGTATTGGAAAATCCTTCGGCGTAGGTGGGCGAAATAAACAGGTCGCCCCGGGCGTATACCTGGGCGGCTTCAGCGTAGGGTACTGCCCCTAAAAATTCGGTTTGGTCGTTCATTCCTAACTCGTCTACTAATTGCCGGGCGGCTTCAGCATCCGGTCCGATGCCCGAGATAATCAACCGTACCGGCTCGTCAGCATCTAGCAACTGCCGTCCGGCGCGCACAAAGTCTAATACCCCCTTGCGCTGGTCTACCCGACCGTGGTAGAGTAATCGGGCTGGGTGACGCAGTGCACCAATGGGTTGCGTAGGTTTAAACTGTTCTACGTTGGTGGCCCCCGGCACAATGGTAAGGCGCTCGAGCGGAATACCGTGGTTGTGCACCACCTCGTCGGCGAAACTGCGGCAGCCGATCACCAGCGACGTGGCGTGGCCCAGCACCGCCCGCATGGCGTCGCGGTGGGTGGTGCAGCATAGGCCCACCCAGTGGCCGTCGCCCCCCTGAATAGAGACTACGCTCGGAATTTCTAGCTGCCGACTGATTTCGAGAGCTGCTAAACCAGTAGGGTAACAGTACTGCGCGTGCACCACGTCGAAGGGCTGTTGCCGGTGGTAATAAAGCGCCTGGTCGATCATCGCCTGGGTGTCCCCCTCAAAGTCGGCGGGAGTGTGGGCGTCGGCGCGTTCTTCGCCGAACGAGCGTAGTCCGTGCACCTGCATCCAGGGTTCATCAGGCGGCGGGCCACCCCCGTAGATGCCCACGCCCTTAGCATCTTCGCGGTACTGACTGATCATCACGATGTCGTGGCCCCGCTCGGCCAGGGCGCGTGTCATATTGCGGGCGTACACGCTCATGCCCGATACGGCGGGAAAGTAACGGCGCGACAGAAAACAGATTCTCATGGTGGGAAGGTTTAAAAAGTGGATAGTCCGCAGTCTATAGTCCATGGTTTTATAGTCCATAGTCCACAGTAGCTGTCGTCTATCAACTATGGACTATCGACTGTCGACTATGGACTATCAACTATTTTCCATTTTTTTCAGTGACTCAATCGTTTCTTTGATCGCCAAGTGCGCCCGGTGCGAGTCGCGCGATAGCTCCACGCAGATCAATTTGTCGAAGCCAACCTCCTGAAAGCGGCGGATGATGGCCGGAATGTCCATGTCGCCTTGCGTGACGGGCAGGTGTTCGTGCACACCCCGGTTCATGCCCTCGATGGCCGCGGTGCCGCAGCTCTTACCGTACTGATGCACGGCCTCGGCGGGGTCCATCTCGCCGGTTACCCACACGTGCCCCACGTCCAGGGCCAGCGCGAGTTGCTCGCGATCATCACTGGACAACTGACTCTTGATGCGCTCCAAATCGGCAATGGTTTCAATCTGCATGCCCGGCTCCGGTTCTACCGCCAGGGTCACTTTGCGCTCTACTGCGTAGTCGAGCAGTTCGCTGATGCCTTCCGACAACCACCGGTTGGCTTGTTCGGAAGAAACTTCGGGTTGTCGCACCCCGGCCCAGAACGATACGGCTTCGGACGCTAAAATAGCCGCAATGTCTACCGCGCGTTTGAGGAAGGCGACCCGGTGCTCCCGCCCCTCCCGCTCGGGGTTGATAAGCGTAGGTTCGTGCTTGATCTTGGGGTTAAGCAGAAAGCGTGCGCCGGTCTCGATGACGCTACCGAGCTTTTTATCGTCTAGCGTGCTGCGCAAGCGCTCGGCTTGACGCTGCCAGTCGTCAGCAAACGGGTCGAAGTGGTGCCAGTCGAGCGTGAGGGCGAGTCCGTCGTAACCGGCGTCGGCCACCAGTTCGATAGCATCGTAGAGGCGGTGGTTGGCGCAGCCGTTGGTGTTCCAGGCGTAGCGAAGGGGTTGAGGCATGGTCGGATGGTATAGTTTTAGGTTGCAAAGGTTTCAAAAACGCGCACGGGCGTAAACGTGGTGGTCGCGGTTAGCTCGCTGATGGGGCAGCGGTCGACGCAAAGTAGCCGGTTTCGTAGGCGTAGGCGGCGGCATGGCCCGAGGGTTCTCGGTAAAGCGAGTACACCGGATCAATCGTTTCGTCCAGGCGCTGCGTGTCTAGCCAGAATTGCCCTCCCAGCGTTTCTTCCTGCTCGGCGGTGAGGCGCACGCGCCGCTTCCCCTCTCCTGCTGTGCGACTAATTAACTCATCGTCCCGTTCTAGCAGACGCCGCACGCCCCGCGCCCCCAGGCGGTGGTAACTACCTAATTCCATTTCGATACCCGGCACGACGACCTTGGTTACCTGCACGGGACTATCCGCAGGCAGGGCCGCAAAGTAGTAGATATCCATTCCTTCGTTAGCGATGCCCTGACGCACCCGCTGCAATCGCTCGGCGATGATATTGGAGGCGAAGCGCGGAAACGATTCGCTACTAACCACTTCCCGTTCGGCGAACACGGTGTCGGACAGGCGTTGGTAGAGTTCTTCGCGGCTGAGCGACAACCAGTGCACCATGCTGCGCAGCGAACGAGCTTCTTCTTTGTCCAGATTGATCAAAGCCCGATTTCGCTCCACGTAACCCTTGGGAGTGATCTTACCCTTACGCTCGAATGAGGAGTGGTAAAACAACTTGCGCGAGTGCGACGAGGCGCACTCCAGCACCGCCTTGTGCATAGCCTGATCGAAGTCGGGGTCGGCAGCCTCACCGCAGGCGGTCACGCTCAGCGGAAACGGATCATCCGACTGGTCGCGCCCTACGGCGTACACGCTTACGCAACCGCAGGTTTCGCGGGCCAGCTTTGGAATCACCCGCAGTCCCCGGTCTTCCAGGTGGTTCATCAGTTCGCGGGTACGGGGGGCAATGCCAGCGCTATCAATCGCCCTGCCCTGATCTAGCGCACGAAACGAATCACAGTTGCCGTCGCGTTGCAGCAGTTCCAGCAGCCCGTGCAGCACGGCCCGTTCGCGGGTATCACCGGTGCCGTCGCCGTTGGTGAGGGCGGTGGTCAACTGCGTGGGGTAGGCCACGTCGGAGTCGCTATTGGTTACGAACTCGCTGGGCACCCAGGCAGGCGCATCGTCGGCCAAGCGGCGTACCTCGGTCCAGCGCAGCGGCGTATCAGCCGTGTAGGGCGACCCCGCCGGTAGCACCAGGGTGAGCGGGTCAATCACTTGCTCAATTCCCTCCTGCTTCACCATCTGCTGGTAGCTTGCCTCTCGGATGGGCAGCTGCCGAAAGGCTTCGGGGATGGCCATGTACTCGTACAGTTCGCCAAAGGCACTGAGTTGGGCTTTCACCTCAGTAGCTCCGTAACCCACCCCATTATAGCGGCGCGGGTTGTGGTCGGGCACGAAGGTAGCATCCACCACCGGAACGCCCAGGCGGTCGTTGGGGTCGATGCGAAAGCTCTGCAGGTCGCCGGGGGGGAGGTTGTCCCGGTAGATACTTAAAACGCGCTGAAGGTCGGTATCGGTCATGCAAGTAGTTGGTTGATCGGAACCGGCTGGGTGTGCGGTTCGGTTTGCAATAAATGATTCACCAGCGCCATTGCCTGCCGCTGCGTTACGCCCCGCCCAAACTCGAAGGGCGTGCACACGTGCTCGAAGTCGAAGGTAGCAAACACTTGCTGGTAGTGCAGCAGCTCGTCGCGGGTGAGCGGAATGTGATAATGATAACCCTTATGGCAGCTGAGGGCGCGGGGCACCTCGTGCTCATCAAAGTCAATCTTAAGCGCATCACCGGCGAACAGCAACTTCTTTTCGGCGTCGTAGAGGGCAGTTTGCCCATCGTAGTGCCCTCCCAGGCGCAGCATCACCCGGTGTTCATCAAGCACCTCACGGTCGTCGATGGGGCGGTTTACCCGAAAGGCTTTGGTATGCTCCAGATCGTCCTTGTGAATGATAAGTTGCGGCGAGAAAGCCTCCTGCAACTGCCACAGCGCGCCGTAGCCGTGGGGGTGCGAGGCGGCCAGAATGCTTATCCCACCCAGTTCGGTAATCTTCGCAAAGGCTTCCGGCGTGTAGTAGGGGGCAGCTTCAAAGGCGATGTTGCCCGCCTCACGCTGGATAAGCCAACCGTGCGACCCCAAGCCCAGTTGGGGCTCGGTGTAGAAGTCCCACAGACCCGGCAGTACTTCGCGCCAGTGGGTGGTATACCGTCCGTGCGCCTCATCAATCGGCAGGTAGGTAAAGTCTTCGTCGGGCAGGGCGTTGCGCACGTCCATGCAGTTGCGGCAGTACACGGGTTCGCGGGTGTCGAACCACAGAATCCAGCTGCCGCAGTGGGTACAAGCGTAGTGGGTGAGGGCCATACTAGGTTAAGTGAGGTTGCAGTTGCCCGTCAGCTTCCGCCAGCGCCTGGTGGAGCAGTTTGAACAGGCGAAGGTCATCTTCGGGAGTGCGCCGGGGGGCGTGGCCCCGCAGAATCTGGTCGGCAAAGTGCTCCAGTTGCTGCGCGAAGGGCGAGCCCTTGGCATCGAACGGCACCCGCTGTCGGGGTTCGTTACTGGCCCGGAACATGTGCACCGTCCCTCCGGCGTCTTGCCCCAGGGTGTTTTTAGCCACCAACATTCGCTCGGTACCGATAACTTCCAAACGCCGTCGCGGAAACGAGTCGGGCCGGTTGTAGCCTACGTGCAGCGATCCCAGGGTTCCCCGCGCGAAGCGCAGCAGCAGCACCCCACCGTCGTCCACGGCGTAATCATGCACTGCCCGCTGAGCAAATAGCGTGAGTTCCACAATCTGGTCATCAAGCAGGGTTTCTAGTAAATCCAGCCCGTGCGGAGCCAGGTCGATGATGGCCCCGCCCCCCGCCTGCTGGCGGTCTATCCGCCAGTTGTCGGGAGCCCAATCGGCGGGCAACCAGCAGGCGTAGTCGATCTTTACCTGGGTGATGATGCCCAGCAGTTGGTTCTGAATAAGTTGCTGAATGACTTGGTGGGCGGGGTGAAAGCGCTGGTCGAAGGCGGTGGCGTACACCTTTCCGCTGCGCCGCGCCGCCGCCGCCATCGTTTCGGCATCTTCGGGGGTGGTGGCCATCGGCTTCTCGCACAGCACGTGCCACCCCGCCTCCAGGCAGGCAACGGTTTGCTCACGGTGTAGGTGGTTGGGGGTGGCGATGTACACCGCATCCACCGAGGCTCGCCGAAGCATATCGTCTAAACTCGTAAACTGCTGCACTTCGTTGGGCAAGTCGTCCATATCCGAAGCGTGCGCACTGCACACGGCGGTGAGGGTTACCCGTTCACTCTGCTGAATGGCCGGACCCATGTAGTCGCGAGCGACCCAGCCGAAGCCAATAATCCCTAATTTAAGTTGGTCTACCATGCGGGAGGAAGGTCTAGTAAAATTCTGTTTCTAAACAAACGAGCCTGCGCCCCAGCGTCTAACGTTGCTTCGTCACTGGGTAGCGTGCCGTTCTGAAGGTACCCCGCGTCGGCCTCGTACTCAGCGCGAAAGCGTTCGGTGGGCCAGCAGACACTACCGTCGGAAGCCAGCAACGGATTGCGCGCCAGTGGGGCGGCCGGCTGGTCTAGCGGCAGCAGTTGTGCATTTGCCTCCCCCTCTATCCAAGCTACCGCTTCGGCCGGGTTAAGCTTCTGGGCGATACTGGGCGAAGGCATCTGCTGGGTAAGCCAGGCAGTGGTGAGCGCCCGGTCATCGTAAAAGCGTGCGTCAGCATCCGCCATTTGTCCGTAGGCTTTGGCCGACCGCAACGTGCCCGCCACCCCGTGGTCGATGGCATCGGTGTGTACGTGCCCTAGGGCCAGTGGCCCACCAGCAGCTAGCGCCCGCAAACTACCTAGCACCGCCTCTTTATCCTCAAAAAAGTAGAAAGCATCGTGACAAAATACCGTGGCGGGCTCCTGACAGCGCAGCGGCAGGGCACCAGTATCGCCGCAGACCAGCGTACCCCGCACCCCCAGGTAGCGCCGCGCCAGCCAGAGCTTCGAGAACACCAAATCTAACCCGGCGGTAGCCACACCATTGAACTCTAGGGTACGCAGAAAGTGCCCCATACCGCAGGCTACTTCTACCACCGGCTGCGCAACATTTGCCGTGAGTTGCAGCAGGGCTAGTCCCGAAAGGAAGGTCGGCGTAGCCCAGCGGTGGGCGAAGTAGTCGGCGACCGGACCGTAGTTAAGCGCTTGCAGGGCGGTGCGCAAGTTCACGTCGGGATTACCGAGCAGATCGCGCAGGGTATCGGCTTCGGGGGGCAGCAGGGGCGCGAACGGGTCCTGGTCCTGAAGTAGAACAACCAACGCTTCCTCAGGCTGCCCTTGTTGAATCAGATGGACAGCAGCCTCGCGCACCGAGTGCTTCGGGCGTAAGTAAGCGATCCCGTCTACCACCGGCCACAACCGTTCGCCATCACTCAGTAAGTTCGGAGCGTGCTGCGTTAGGGGGTTTTCGTTGCAAGGGCTAACGAGCTCAACCGGAGCGCCCCGTTTCGCTATCCCCGGATGGAGTTTACTTTCCGAAATAGAACTCAAAATTAGGTTACGTTTCGTTTAGCGCTGCCATACTCCGGCGGCACTCAGTAGTTCTGTCTGAAAACTTTTAATGGGCCCTTCGTGCACCAATTCCAACTCGTCTAAAATGTCCTCGTCCTTGACGTGCGCCGCGCGGGTACGCCACTGCACGTCGAGCACGCGGTCGAGCACATCGGCCGCGCTGGCCGCTTGCCCCTCGGGCAGGTTCAGGTTTTCGTGCCTATCGATGGCTTCCCGCACCTGTTGGGCTAGCTGCGGTTCCAAGGCCGCTAACGCTTTGTCCTGGGCCCGCCGGATAATATCACTGAGCCACTCATCGAGCAGCACCTCTCCGCCAAATCCGCAGTCGGGCAGCACCGCATTGTGCAGGTGGTGCGAGAGTCCGGTAAGAAACGGCGGCCCCGGCGACGTGCCGAAGACCGGCGACAGCAGCGCGGCAAATACAGCGGTAGTCAGGCAGTGATCAGCGTGCATTTCCGGAGGCACCAGTAGCAAGCGCGGGCGCCCCGGCTTGGTTGCCCCCGCCCGGGGCTGCCGACACAGCACGTCTACGAACCAAGCTTGCCGCCGAACGTCATCGTCCGACAGTTTGCTACCGGACACTTCGGCAAAGTATTCGTCGGCCAAAGGCGAGGTGCTTGCTAGAAGGAGTTCGTACAGTCCTTCATCTACCCGCTGATAAGCACTAGTGCGCAGCGCTTTTTGGTATATCTCCACTACAGCCGACTTTTCCAGCCCCGCCTCCCGAATAAAGTGCGCGTCGCAGCCGGGCAGCAATACCGCAATAACCGCCTTGGCGGTGATGGTGGTCGCTACCCGTTCGGTATCTTCGCCCGCCAGCAGGCGTTGCCAACTCTCGGTAAAAAGCGTAGACGCGATGCTTTGTGAGTAGTGGGCGGGTTGCTGCCGCTTCAGATCCTCCAGTTCAACCAGCAGCGCCCGCAATCCGCGTAGCGCCGACTGACTGACAGTAGGTAAGGTGGCTTCCATGACCTACTCCGCCACTACTGCTTCGGCCTCCGCCTCGGAATCAACCGTAGCCGGAGCTCGCTCGCTAAGTTGGTTGAGCCACTCTAGCAAGATAGTTTGCTGCACGGGGAAGCGGTGCTCGGGAGTGCTACCGTCGGCGGTGAGGGGAGCTTTAAAGAAAGCACCTAGTTCTTCGATCGGACCACCCTCGCCGCAGCGACGCGCCAAATCCAGGCAGCGGCAGATTTCGATTACCAGTGGGGCAGCCAGGATCGAATCTTTACACAAGAAATCCACCTTGATCTGCATCTTGTAGCCCAGGAAGCCCGACACGTCGATGTGATCCCACGCCTCTTTGTCGTCGCCCTTGGGTTTGTAGTAGTGGATGTGCACGATGTGGTTTTCTACCGGGTAGTCCAGGCAAGCATCCAACACACTACCCTTGGTGTTGATCTTTGACTTAAGCGACTCCGGCTTATCCAGTGCTTCTCCGTCGCGGTTGCCCAGAATATTGGTAGAGAACCAGCCGTCGACGTGCAGTGCGCGGGCCCGTAGGGCGGGAGCCAGCACCGTCTTTACGAAGGTCTGTCCGGTCTTTCCGTCTTTGCCCGCTACCGGAACACTCTTTTGTGCCGACAGCTCGATCAGGGCGGGAATATCGACCGCCATACTCGGCGTAAAGTTAGCGTAAGGAATGCCCCGCTCGATGGCCGCGTAGGCGTACAGCATGGCAGGTGAGATTTGCGAAGAGTTTTCGTCCAGCGCTTGCTCAAAGCCCTCAACGGTTTGGAAGGCCGCATCGGCTACGTCCACCGCGTGCTCGGTAGAGGCCAGATTCATTACTACTACGGGTCCGTCAATTTCTTTGGCAAACTCGGTGAGGTTCTGCTGAATACGGGCAACGTGTTCCCGCAGCGTTTCACCGCTGGCTTCGCCGTTGGTCACGCCCGAGCAGAAGGCCTCATTGGCGGTAGCTGACCAGGGAGTAATCTCCTGCAGTTCGTCTTTGATCGTGGAAAGTTGCTCGTTATCGAGCACCTTGTGCCGACGGGCGGCTTCGTAGAGGTTGTCATCAAAAAGGTCCCATCCCTTAAAGCGCAGGTTTTCGTAAGCGGTCAGGTTCAGGTGATCGAACTCAGCCAGGGGTAGTCCGACGGTGCTCTGCTCGCCGCGGCGAATCAGCAGGCTACCGGCCACGGCGGTGGTGGCTACGGCTCCGCCTAGTCCGACGATGGCAATACCTAGGTTCTCGGACTTATCGTGTCCGTTGGTGGTGGGTGTGTGCATGATTGTAAAAGGTAAGGGTTGTGAAGTATAAACTAGCTGTTCAAAAAGTGACTCAATGGTTGGCCGGCAATATCAAAAGCCAATACAGATTAAAAATACGGCTGACTGAAACCGAAAGAGTCTGGCCAGCTCAAGAAAAAGCTGTCAAGAGCTAATTTGGTTCGCTCCCTCCGCCAGTTGACCGGCAAAAACTACTAATTAGAGGCTTATTTAGAAAAAATATAAATTGTTTCTCTTGGGCATTTTCGGGAACTGACGAAGATAATTACCATAATGCTATGGTGTTCGTTTGTATTACTGATTACACTGCCGCCCTTGCGGGAGGAACAAACTTACGGTTCGGCATCAACGTAGATACTCTTCGCTAACAGCACACCTCATGCGTTCTTTATGGGTCACAGAAGCATTAAATTATCTACTTCCTTCGACACCAAATAAATCTGCGCCTAGCTCGTACGGGGTACTCCGTGTGCTATTCTCTGCTGATTCCCCTACTCCTCCCAAAGCCTGCTCCAAGTCAGCGACCAAATCATCGGCATCCTCAATACCCACCGAAACCCGCAGCAACGCGTCGCTCACTCCCACCCGCTGCCGCTCCTCTGCCGAAAGCTTGCTGTGGGAAGTCTGGGCCGGTGAGCAGATCAGCGACTCTACCCCTCCCAAACTAATGGCGGGGGTAATCAGGCGCAGCCGCCGCATTAGCGCTACCGCCTCGTCCAGACCGGCTACCGCAGGGGCAAACGAAAGCATGCCCCCGAAGCCGCTCATTTGTTCTCGCGCGGTGGCGTGGCCCGGATGGCTCGGAAGACCGGGGTAGAAGACCTCTTTCACCGCCGGATGTTTGCTCAGATACTCGGCCAGAGCCTGGGCGTTGCGGTTCTGCTGCTGCACCCGCAGGTGCAAGGTTTTCAGGCTTCGCTCGATGAGCGCGGCGGTGGTGGCGTTGATGCTTCCGCCCAGGTTGATGGCCCGCTGGTGAATCCGTTCGCGCAGCGCAGCCGATGTGATCGCTGCTCCGAAGCATAGGTCGCTATGCCCGCCCAGGTACTTGGTGCCGCTGTGCAGCACCACGTCGATGCCGAGCGCCAGCGGATTCTGGTTGATGGGTGAGGCAAAGGTGTTGTCGATCACCGACACCAAGCCGTGATGTTGCGCTATCTGGGCCACCGCCCGCAGGTCGGTGATTTTAAGCAGCGGATTAGAGGGCGTTTCTACGTACACCACGCGGGTGTTGGGCTGCACTGCGGCAGCGAAATTACGGGCGTCTGAGGCGTCTACCAGCGTGTAGGCAATGTTGAGTCGCTCCAGCTCGGCGGTCACGAAGTGGTAGGTACCCCCGTACAGGTCGCGCTGCAGCAGCAGGTGATCGCCCGCCCGCAGCAGACCAAGCAAGGTAGTGCTGATGGCCGCCATGCCCGATCCGAACAGGAGTCCGGCTTCGCCCTGCTCTAGCGCGCAGAGTTTGTCCACCACCGTGCGCTGGTTGGGAGTGTTATAGTAACGCGGGTACTGATTTTCATCGGTATCCAGGTAGCCGAAGGCCGACGAGGTATACACCGGAGTATTTACGCCGTGGCGCGGGTTGTGCCCCCCCGACCCAGCGTGTACGCAGCGGGTAGCGGGATGATGATTAGTCATAACAGTAACTTTTGGAAGGTAATATCCGATAAAAGTAGGAAGTTGCTCATCTATCTCAAAGATATTCTCTCCGCGCATGTCTACCCTAGCCGACCTGGAAGCCCCGATTGCCGTGTGTTACCTGCACCACACCAACGACGAACGCAACCGATGCTGGCTTACCGAGCGCTACCTGGTAGTGCAGAAGAAGGGTAAGAAGCACGTCTTTAAGCGTGAAATTCTGAGAAGCTTAGCCATTGAGCAGCGGCGCGACTGGTTGCCACTTATTGCCGGGGGCATTGCTGCCCCGTTGAGCCTGCTGGCGCTCCTGCTTAATATCTACGAACCCTGGGTGCTAATCTGCGTGTTTCTGCCCGCTCTACTGCTGCTCTACTTAGGTTGGCTGCCCTACGCGGTGCTTGCTGTGCACGACGCGGTGAAGCCCCACGATTTCCGTTTGCCCTCCGTAAGTCCTAACTTACGGGCATTCGTCCGTTTCGTTAACCGAATGATTGTGCGAGGAAACGAGTCTATCTACCACGTTGCGCGCGCCGAAGACTGGGCGCTGGCGGAAAAGGCCGGGCACTACGCTCCGGCCAGCTTGGCCGACGAAGGGTTTATCCACGCCTCTAACGCCGACCAGTTAGAAAGGCTAAAGTACAGCGATCTGTTTACCACCGACATCAACTGGATGGTGCTTACCATTGATCCGCTCAACGTGTTGCCGGAGATTCGCTACGAGCTCGGTGCGGCTCCACCGGGGGTTAGTAATCCCGCTGACGAGCTGTTTCCGCACATCTACGGCCCCCTTAACACCGATGCGGTGGTCGAGGTAAACCCATTATGATGTTATTCCTTTGAACCGCCAACCCACGCTAGAAGACGACTTGGTTACGCTGCGCCCCCTGGAGGAGTCAGACCGCGAAGCCTTGTACGAAGTTGCTCAAGACCCTTTGATCTGGGAGCAACACCCCAGCAATCGGTACCAGCGGGCGGTGTTTGACGACTTCTTTCGGAATGTAATCGGCTCGAAGGGAGCACTGATTGTTTTAGACAAAGTAAGCGGCCAGGCCATTGGAAGCAGTAGATTTGAGAGAGCCGCCGTTGACTCAGCAGTGGAAATAGGCTGGTCGTTTCTGGCCAGGGCCTACTGGGGCGGTGCGTACAATCGCGCCGTGAAGAAGCTGATGATCAAGCACGCGTTCACTTCGGTAGAAGACGTTCTTTTTCACATTGATCTGCAAAATACGCGTTCTTGGCGGTCGGTCGAGAAGCTTGGCGGAACACGGATCACCGATCCACAGTACACGCACCTCATCAAGCAGGATTCGACCTACTGCACTTACCGGATAAACAAAGCGGCGTGGATTCACTAGCCGCCAACACCGTTCTCCAGTGGAGTATCTTCGAGCAACGTTTCTTTAGCGAGACGCGCTACGAAAGCCCGCTGCACGAGGTGCGCGCGTTCCGGATCACTTTCACCGCCCCCTCGGGAGGGCAGAAGACAGTGCGGGGATTCTGGAACGGCGAAAACGACTGGCGGGTGCGGTTGATGCCCAACGAAGTAGGTACCTGGCACTACCAAACGCGGTGCTCTGACGCCCACAACGCCGGACTGCACGAGCAGGAAGGGTGGTTTATCTGCGAACCTAACCCTAGCCCCCTAGCGCTTTACCGGCACGGAGCGGTGGGGCACCGCTTCGGCGAACGATTTCTGCGCCACGCCGATGGCACCCCTTTCTTCTACGCCGCCTGCACTGCCTGGAACGGTCCGCTGAAGTCGACCGAAGCCGAATGGAGCACCTACCTGGCGCACCGGGCTAAGCACCGCTACACCGCCATCCAGTTCGTTGCCACCCAGTGGCGGGGGGGCGACACCAACAGTCAACTGCAAACTGCCTATACCGGGCGTCGACGCATTGTCATCAACCCCGCATTCTTCCAACATTTGGATAACAAAATAGACCAGATTAACGCGCACGGACTGCTGGCCGCGCCCGTGTTGCTGTGGGCTTTGCCGTTCGGGGCGGGCCGGTCGTTGAGTCCCGGAGTAACCCTACCCCGCGATCAAGCGGTGCTACTGGCGCAGTACATCGTGGCGCGCTACGGGGGCCACCACGTGCTGTGGCTGCTGGGCGGCGACGGTTACTACCTCAACGTTTACGCGCGGCGCTGGAAGCGGATCGGGCGACAAGTTTTTGAAGGGTTTTCCCCAGCGGACGTTTCGCCCGCGGATGAGGTTTCTGCTTTTACTTGCCCAGCGGTGGCGCTGCACCCGATGGGCCGGTCGTGGATCGGCGAAGCTTACGCTAAAGAGCCGTGGCTCAACGTGGTAGGGTATCAATCAGGACACGGCACCGACCGGGCGGCGGTCGACTTTATCACCCGGGGGTCGGTGGCCCGTACCTGGGCGCAACTGCCCGCCCGCCCCACCATCAATATGGAGCCCTGCTACGAGGAGCTTCGGCCGGAGATCGACGCCGAGGCGGTGCGCAACGCGAGCTACCGGAGCGTATTCGCCACGCCCCCCGCGGGCATCGCCTACGGAGCCAACGGCATCTGGCCGTGGATTAGGCCCGGCGAACGCATCCTGAACCACGGGGCGCTCAGTCAACGGCCGGTGCGCCCGTGGCAGGAAGGCATCGACCTTCCGGGTAGCAAGCAGGTGGGATACCTCGCTCAGTTTATGCAGCAGTTTCGGTGGTGGGAGCTGGTGCCCGACAACACATTGCTGACGCAGCAGCCGGGCGACGAAGATTACCGGCGCTTTGTATCGGTACTGCGGAGCGACGATTACCGCACGGTGCTGGTGTACTTGCCTACTGCCACCGCCGTTGAGTTACACAACCCGCAGCGCGTCTCCTACCGGCTCCGCTGGTTTGATCCGGCGGCGAACGTTTTCAGCGCGGGCGAAGCAGACGGCAGCGGAGATACCGTGCCACTTGACCCACCCGGAGGACAGGATGCGGTGGCTGTGCTAGAGAGTTAGCAACTCACCGAACCGGTTCTGACGAGTCTTTTCTCTTAAGCAGAAGTATCAGAAATTAAACCCGAAGTGCAGACCTGGCTCAGCGAAGAAAAATTTAGACCACTTGTCATCCAGTTGCTTAAACGAGTTGGGCATGGTGGTGTGGTAAGGACGGTGGGTAACGGCAATAGACGGCTCAATAAAGAACCGGCCCTTGAACAACTTGATATGGTAGCCCAGTCGATACGTATTAAATATCTGAAACCCGTTGTCTACTTTCTTACCGTCTTCATCCACAAACGTTTGCCAGGCGTTCATCACGTGTACGCCCGCGTATAGCCCCTTCCAAAAAAACCGTTGGTAGGCAAGCGCAAAGCCGTACTCTCGGATGTATCCGGGAAATTCTTCTTCAGGAGCTTCGTATGATTCTCCGTACGGAATGCCCAGCGGCCATGCATACTTCCAGGTTTTCAACTCTAGAGACACGACGTCCTTGCCCGTTAGGCGATAACCTAAGTTGAGTTGCCCAAAGTCAGGTCGGTTCGATGGAAGGAAATTGCCTAGCATGGCGAAAGTGCTTCCCACAAAACACTTTTTATAGGTGTTGTCGCGCTTGGCGTACTGGGCACTAAGCGATGAGGCGGTTGCCAGCAGTAAGGCGGAACCAATGGCTATAATTTTGTTTTGCATACCTATAATTTTTGGTTAATTACGATATGCCAAAATTAGGTAGGCCATCGGCCTCAAGCCGTTCACTTAAGTTAATAAGCAAAACTCAGTGCCTGCTTTTTTCAAGAATTCTTGCTCTCATCCTGCTCAGCGACTGGGGTTTGAGTCCCAGATAGCTGGCCAATTGATGCTGGGGCACGCGTTGAATGAGGTCGGGCCTTTTTTGCAGCATATCCAAGTATCGCTGTTCGGGTGAAGAG
>JBASAY010000010.1:0-6127 GCA_049650865.1 Tunicatimonas sp. | reverse complement strand
ACCAACGTGCTGGGCGCGCCCAACGTGTTCGGCTACGAGTACGCTGCGCAACCCGACGCGCGAGGGGCCTACCCTCGGCGGGCGATTGGTCCTCCGGCCCCCCGCTTCTTTTTCGTCGGACTGTTCGTCACGCTGAGCCGGGACAGAAAAACCAATCAGTTAGACAATCTATAGCAAAACCAATTCATCATTTATCTTTTAAACCGTTACTCTTATGAAATCCTTGTCTCTAATCACCGCCCTTGTATTCGTTTTCAACCTGGCATCGGCCGGTGCACCTTCTTACCAACAAGCGATGGAAGAAAGCATTGCCAGTCTGAACCAGGCATCAGATTCCAAACAACTTTTGGCCGTGGCCAACCGCTTCGAGCGCATTGCCCGCGCTGAGAAAGACGAATGGCTGCCCTGGTACTACGCCGCCTACGCTACCCTCAACCGCGCTATTGGATCTGATGGGGCGAGCGAAAAAGATCAGCTACTGGACCAGGCGCAGCAGTATCTGGATGAGGCCACCGCTGTAGAAGAGAATGAATCGGAACTGGTGGCGTTGCAGGGCTACGTGCACACCATTCGGGTGACGGTGGATCCGGCCAACCGGGGACCGCAGTTGGCTCCGTTGGCCACCCAAACTTTGGGCAAAGCAGTACAGATGAATCCCGATAATCCTCGGGCGTTGTTCTTGCTCGGGCAGATGCAGTACGGTACCGCTCAGTTCTTTGGGGCCGACACTGCGGAGGCTTGTCACTTGATTCAACAGGCGGTGGCTAAGTACGAAAGCGTGACGAGCGAGGTCGCGCTGATGCCCAATTGGGGAGAAAAAAGTGCGCAGCGAATGAGCGAGCAGTGCAAACAATAGCCGCTTGTTTCCGCTACCGCTGGCCCTGGAGTGGTTAGGGACGAGACCAGAAGATTTAGTATATTTCCTAAAACGAACGCTATGCGCACTCCTTTTCATCGCCGCGGGTCCGCGATTCTAGGGTTTTCCGTACTGATTGGTACCTTGATTGCAGTACTCATCGATCCCAAAGCCTTCACTTCCCGGGCGGGGTTGCAAGAAATATGGCCCAGTTGGTTGATGTCCGTGGTGTACACCTTCGTATTAAGCGAAGGCAACGGGTACCTGGATCATCTCCTAGACCGGTTCGTACGCTGGGTAGATCAACCAGTAAAGCGGTTGATAGTCAGCGTTTTGGCGATGTTTGTTGGCTCCACGTTGATAATTATTGCGGTGCAGTTTGTGTTTGCAAAGCTAATTTGGGAACCACGCTGTGACTGCATCCTCACTTGGCAGAGCTATTATTTAAGAAACTTGTCTTTTCCATTAGTTATCACGGTGATAGCAACAACTGCCTTTAACAGTCGTAAATTCTTGCTCGAGTGGCGAAAGGCGGCCACCGAGGCCGAACGCTTAAAGAGTGAGTATTTGGCCTCGCAGTACCAGTCGCTCAAAGACCAGATGAATCCTCATTTCCTGTTTAATAGTTTGAATACCCTAACGTATTTGGTGTACGAAAACCAGGATCAGGCGGCGCAGTTCATCAAGAAACTTTCCGAGGTGTATCGCTACGTGCTCGATACCCGCGAGCGGGAAGTAGTGCCAATGGAGGAGGAGTTAGCCTTTGTTCGCGCTTACGTTTTCTTGCAGAAAATCCGCTTCGAAGATGCCCTTCGGGTTGAAATTACGGTTCCCGACGAACTCACCATTCAGGTGCCGCCGCTGGCGCTGCAAATGCTGCTGGAAAACGCCATCAAGCACAACGAACTATCGGATGAGCGACCACTACGGATTTCTATTTACGTAGAGGGCGGCAACTTACTGGTAGTGAAGAACAATCGGCAACCCAAAGAAATTAAAGAACTCTCATCGGGCGTCGGATTAGCCAATATTCAAGCGCGCTACGCATACTTGTCTACCACAGAAGTAGCAATAACGAACGACGAGCAACACTTCACGGTGAAGCTACCGTTGCTGCGTGCCGAACCGTCACCAACATCAAAGAAGGGGGGATTTGCTACTGCGCAGCCCTCAACCAGACCAGCGATGGACGCTTAATTGTTACCGTATCCAACCAGCCGTTTTGTATGAAGGTTTTAATTGTTGAAGACGAGAAGCCCGCCGCCCGCCGTCTGGAAGCGCTCTTGCGGCAGCAGGACCCAAGCGCCGAGGTGTTGGATCAACTCAGCAGTGTAGAGAGGGCGGTGGCCTGGTTTTCCGAGCATCCGGCCCCCGATCTGGTGTTTATGGATATTCAACTGTCCGACGGCCTCAGCTTTGGCATCTTTGAACGGGTTAGTGTGCATTCACCCGTGATTTTCACCACCGCCTACGACCAGTACGCCATCCAGGCCTTCCGGGTGAACAGTGTAGACTACCTGCTTAAACCCATCGGGCCGGACGAACTGGCGCAGGCGCTGGATAAATTTCGGCAGCACCACCAATCGGCTTCAGTAGCGTCGGCCGACCCGTACCCGTCCGAGATGATGGCACAGATTCGGCGCGCGATCAGCACGATGGGCCAGTCTTACAAACACCGCTTCGTAGTAAAAGTCGGCGAACATATTCGTCCCATTCCGGTAGCTGAGGTGCTTTACTTTATGAGTCGCGATAGGGTTACCTACTTGCAAACGCAGTTGGAGCACCAGGCGGGGCGTCGCTTCATCATAGATTACTCACTCGACCAGGTTGAGGCGCTGGTAGATCCCAACCGCTTCTTCCGAATCAGTCGCCAGTACATTGTGCGGCTAGAGGCGGTAAAAGATATTATTGCTTATTCTAACAGCCGCTTAAAGTTGGTCTTGCAGCAGAGCGATAGTGCCGAGGTGTTGGTAAGCCGCGAGCGAGTAGCCAGCTTCAAAGAGTGGCTTGACCAGTAAGGGTTGGGCGATTCCTCAATAGTGGGGAATTTTATTCATAGTGATATCAAAGAACGCAAACTCTGGCAGCAGTACGAAAAAGTATAACGCGCTGTAAACCAGCATGAAGCAAACTAATGGGCTTGATCAGAGGATCATCTTAACGGACGGTAAGCTATTTGTAACGTCTGTGAGTATAGACTAGTAACAACGATCTATTTTTTTAACTTTTACTTTTTCAACTGTCACAAAACGATTCATTTTTTTCAGTCAACGATAAGTACTCAATCGTTGCGGCACAAATAGGCGATGCGGCGAAGGCTGCGTCGCCTTTTTTTATTCTAATAAAATGCATAATATGCGGCCCTATTTTAACTAGACCAACCTATGGATACCAATACCATCATGCTCATCGCCTTGGCGATCTTAGTCGTTTTATCAGCCCTAGGAATCTGGCTGGCCAACAAAGGTAGCGGAGTAGAAGATCCGCACCGGGCGATGGACCCAGTTACGGACGATGAAGTCACAAAAGAGCACACAACCACTACTGTCAAGAAAACCGAGCACGTTAAGTCGCCGGACACTAAAGTGGTGAGTGACAAGGCCGCGGCTCCCCAGGTTAAGGTGGTAGACAATACCAAAAAGGCGCCCTCCACTTCCAAGACTACCCCTGACACGAAGAACCCGCCGAAGAGTTAGTACCCCAGTACCTTAAGCATGGCCTCACTACTTTGCTCTGGAGCAAAGAGTTGATAGCTTAGTTCTCCGTCTGCACCGCGATTGATCACCACGTGCTGCGGGGCCGGAATCAGACAGTGCTGAATGCCTCCGTATCCACCCAGAGCTTCCTGGTAAGCCCCGGTGTAAAAGAACCCCACGTACAACGGTTGATCGGTTTTCGGCAGGAACAGCTCGTTGCGGTGCGCTTCAGTATTGTAGTAGTCCTGACTGTCGCAGGTAAGTCCCCCCAAATTTATTTTTTGGTATGGTTGGTCCCAGTGGTTGAGCGGCAGGGTTACGTACTTACGGTTCAGCCCCCAGATGTCGGGCAATTGGGTAATAAACGAGCCGTCGATCATGTACCACAGCTCCTTGTCGTTCTGCTGCTTTTGGTCCAGCACCGAATACAACACCGCCCCGCTCTCGCCCACCGTATAGATGCCAAACTCCGTCAGGATGTTTGGAGTGGGCACATTGTTTTCTCGGCAGGTAGCCTGTACGTTGCGCACAATCTCATCAACGATGTAGGGGTAGTCGTACTTGAACCACAGCGAATCTTTTACCGGAAAGCCACCGCCGATGTCGATGCTATCCAACTCCGGACAGATTTTTTTCAGTTCGCAGTACTTATCCACGAAGCGGTCGAGCTCGCTCCAGTAGTACGACGAGTCGTCGATTCCCTGGTTCACGAACATATGAAGCATCTTGAGGCGCGCGCGGGGGTTCTCGCGGATACGCGTCTGGTACAGCTCGGTGATATCGCTGTAGCGCACCCCCAGCCGAGAGGTGTAGAGTTCAAAGCGAGGGGTTTCGTCAGAAGCCACCCGAATGCCTACCTGGTACGAGCCGTTTACGTGCTGATCGTAGTAGTCGATTTCGCCCAGGCTGTCCAGTACCGGCACGCAGTTGAACCCCTCGTTGATTAGTTCGCTCACGTAACGTAGGTACAGCTCCCGCTTAAACCCGTTGCAAACGATCAGCACGTCACGATCAACCTTGCGCTGTTCGTAGAGCTTGCGGATGATCGGAATATCGTACGAAGAGGAGGTTTCTAGCTGCACGCCGTTGCTCAGTACCTCATCAAGCACAAACGAAAAGTGCGACGACTTGGTACAGTAGCAATACTGGTACGCCCCCTCGTAGCCGTACTTGTCCATTGCCTGCCCAAACAGCTGACGCACGTACTGGATGTTGCTACTAATTTTAGGAAGATAGGTGAGCTTGGTGGGAGTGCCAAACCGCTTCACCACGTCTAGCAAAGGCACTCCGTGAAACCGCAATCCCCCGTCGGCCAAATCAAAATCATTGGTCGGAAAGTCAAACGTTTGCTCAATGAGGTGTTGGTACTGCTTCATGCGAGATTAAAAAGTAGGAACCGATTGGATACGGATGCAATATTCTTACAATTTTAACATCTTTGCAAAAGCTAGATGACTTGCTGAGTGGTCAGATACTTGATGAGTGGCTGCGCGGCGTGATGCTGGATGCTAGAAGCTAGCGGCCAGTATCCAGTATCTAGTATCCAAGATTATGAATATCGAAGAAACAATACAATCTAGCATCAGCGAGGCGTTTGGTAAGCTGTTCGATCATGGGTTACCGCCCGCTGAGGTAAATCTACAGCCCACCCGCAAAGATTTCCCCGGTTCGCATACCTTTGTCACCTTCCCCTACGCCCGCATCACCCGAAAAAGTCCGGCCGACACCGCCGAGGCGCTGGGGCGCTACCTAAAAGATAATACTGCAGTAGTGCGCGACTTCAACGTGGCCAAGGGATTCTTAAACTTGGATATAACGGATGCTGCCTGGGTCGCTACGCTACGTCGGATGGTAACGCAGCCCGCCGAACACGCTCGCAACGGACAGCAAGTTACGATCGAGTTTTCGTCGCCCAATACCAACAAACCGCTGCACCTGGGGCACCTGCGTAACAACTTTTTGGGTTACGCTACCGCCCAGATTCTCGAGGCGCAGGGCTACGCGGTGGTTAAAACCAATATCATCAACGACCGGGGCGTGCATATCTGTAAGTCGATGCTAGCCTACCAGAAGTTCGGCCAGGGTGAAACCCCCGCCTCGTCCGGCAAGAAGGGCGATCACTTGGTGGGAGAGTACTACGTGCGTTTCGACCAAGCGTACAAAGAAGAAGTGCAAACGCTGGTGGAGCAGGGCACCCCCGAAGCGGAAGCTAAGAAGGCTGCCCCCCTGATGCAAGAAGTACAGACGATGCTTCAGCAGTGGGAGCAGGGCGATCCGGCGGTGGTGCAACTGTGGAAGCAGATGAACGGCTGGGTGTACGCGGGCTTCGAGGCTACCTACCAGAAGATCGGAATTACCTTTGATCAGGTGTACTACGAATCGGATACGTACTTGCTGGGCAAAACTGTGGTGGAGGAAGGGTTACAGCAGGGTGTCTTCTTTCGGAAGGACGACGGCTCGGTGTGGATTGACCTGACCGACGAAGGACTTGACCAAAAGCTGGTACTGCGGGCGGACGGCACGTCGGTGTACATTACCCAGGATTTGGGCACCGTAGAGTTGCGCTTCCGCGACC
>JBASAY010000009.1:0-18254 GCA_049650865.1 Tunicatimonas sp. | reverse complement strand
TAGTAAAGGTTGGTGGAGTATTATCATTTCACGTAGTTTTTCAAGCAAAGAGATATCAAGGTTCGGTTTCATCCTCCGTCATCCGCGATTTCAGAGGCGCGATGAGTGGAAGAGCCGATAAAGGAGTGGTTTTAACCACAGGAAGTTTTACTAGAGAAGCAAAGAAAGAGGCAACGCGCGATGGAGCTACTCCTATTGATCTTATTGACGGTAACGAATTTGCTGAAAGGCTTAAAGAATTAGGCTTAGGTGTAGTTGTAGAAATGGTGGAAGAGGTTAATATCAAATCAGACTGGTTCAAAAACTTATAGCCGTAGCCCATTCTTATCCTTTAAATTTCAATCATACCAAATCTTGTCACATGACCGACCGTCCAATTCGAACTACCGTTATTGGTAGCTACCCCTTTCCGGGCTGGCTGCTGTTTGCTTCCGAAAACCTTGATCAATTTGGCCCGGCCGACGTGGCCGAGATGATCGACGATGCGGTGGTGGCCGCCGTGCACGACCAGGTGAGCGCGGGTCTAGACGTGATCACCGACGGTGAGCAAACCCGGCTGGACTTCAACCTATCGTTCTACGGCTTCATCGAGGGCATTGCGCCTAACGCGCTGGTACCCCGCCGCTGGGGGCCGCCCGCCCACGACCAGCGCGGCAAACATACCATCACCGAAGAGCTACGCGCCCCGCGGGGACTGGGAGCGGTAGAAGAGTTCGAGCGCCTACAACAGTTGGCTCCCGCTGGGCCAACGTTGAAGGCCAGCATCCCGGGACCCTTTACGCTGAGCGGTCGCCTGCTGCCCAATGCCCAGTACCCCGACCGTTACGCCATCACCGAAGCGCTGCTGCCGATGGTGCAGCGCGAGTTGGTAGGCCTGGTGGAGGCTGGGTGTACCGAGATTACGGTTGATGAGCCGTCGATGAGTTGCTACGCCTACAAGGAAGACACCAAGCGCTTTGTGGATATCTTCAACCGTACGGTAGAGCCGGTGGTGGGCCGTTGCCATCTTTCAACGCATCTGTGCTTCGGCAACTTCAAGGGGCACGCCGTGGGCTACCGCCGCATTGTGCCCATGCTGCCTGACTTCCTGGACTTTAAAGTAGACGAAGTGCACGTAGAGATGGCGAGTCGGGAGTTTGCGGAGATTGAACTGATTGCCCGCTTCGCCCAGCGCACCGACGTGGCGGTTGGCATTGTGGACGTGAAGAGTTACTACATCGAAACCGTGGATGACATCGTGCACCGCATTCAGCGGTGTTTGGAGCACGTAGCGGCCGACAAGCTGTCGGTAGCCCCCGACTGCGGGCTCAGTCAAACCGCCCGCTGGGCAGCCAAGAAGAAGCTAATAAATATGGTGGAGGGAGCTCGGCGCGTGCGCGAAACGCTCTAGCCTATTGCCGCTGAAAGTCGCGGTAGCAGCGGTTGACCGCCACGATAATGTCGTACTCATTCGCCTCTTCGACGAAGCGGTCCTCTATGCGGCAAAACAGGATAAAGTCGTCCAGACGCTCATCACTAAGTCCGGTGATCTCCTCGATCATTGTCCGGTTGTACTTTCTAGACAGTGCTTTTTGATACGTTGCTTCCTGCCGGGCCTGCTGCACCTGCCGTTCGTACTTGGCCCGCTTGCTAAAGCGATCGACGATAAACGAGATCGGACTACCGATAGACGCCTTCTTCTCGCGCCGCGGCCCCTGGTAGCTGCCGGGCACCACCACCTTCTCGGGTTCGGGCAGGTTGTCGAGCGCCAGTATGGCCCGCTTAAACGCTGCTTCATCGCGAAACGCAAATACAGTTACGTTTTCCAGTTGGTACGTCTTCTCGCTCAGCCGAACGGTCAGGTCGTAGTTTGTCGCCCGCGCGGTATCTCCGAAGTACAATTGGTACGCTTCGTAGTTCACCGCCGATAGTTGTAGGGTGTCGTGCGCCAAGAAGGTGAGGTAAAAGAAGCCTTCGGCATCACTCACCACTCCCTGCCGGGTGCGCAGATTGGTTACCGTAACGAACGGCAGCGCCTCGTCGGCCTCGTTCACAATAACCCCTGATAACCGGATAGACGCGTCCGAAGGTGGAGCTTGACCCAGCGCGTTAACCGATGCGAAAAATCCTAAGAGTAGTAACCAAATGCGCATGTGTAGTGAGAAGTAGATATACGCAAGGTACGAACAATGACAAAATTTATTGGACAGACCGCTCAGCTTTGTAAAGAAAGCACTTCAAGCGTCAGGGCAGCATGGTTGCCCAATAGCCCTGCCAATCTGTCATAAATTCGGGCGTTGGCATACCCCTTGATAAATGATAGGTACAATATATTTCGTGAACAAACCTGAACAAACAACATCATGGGAAAAATTATAGGTATAGACTTAGGAACTACTAACTCGTGTGTGGCGGTGATGGAGGGCAACGAGCCCGTCGTTATTCCCAACAGCGAGGGCGGTAGAACGACCCCGTCTATCGTTGCTTTCTTAGACAACGGTAACGGTGAGCGTAAGGTGGGAAGCCCGGCCAAACGACAGGCCATCACCAATCCGCAAAACACGATTAGTTCGGTGAAGCGGTTTATGGGGAAGAAGCATTCGGAGGTTTCTTCGGAGCTTAAGAATATTTCTTACCAAATAGAAAAGGGTAACAACGATACCGTTCGCGTAAAGATCGGTGACCGTATGTACACCCCACAGGAGCTTTCGGCCATGATTCTTCAGAAGATGAAGTCGACGGCAGAAGACTACCTAGGCACCACAGTAGACGAAGCGGTGATTACCGTGCCGGCCTACTTCAATGATGCCGAACGGCAAGCTACCAAAGAGGCTGGGCAAATTGCTGGCCTGGAAGTGAAGCGAATCATCAACGAGCCTACCGCCGCGGCCCTGGCCTACGGTATGGACAAGAAGAATCAGGATATCACCATTGCGGTGTATGACCTGGGAGGCGGAACCTTTGATATCTCGATCCTGGAACTGGGTGACGGCGTATTTGAGGTGAAGTCGACTAACGGTGATGTGCACCTGGGGGGTGATGACTTTGATGCGAAGATCATCGACTGGTTAGCGGATGAATTCAAGAAAGACGAAGGCATTGACCTGCGGAAAGACCCGATGGCGTTGCAACGCCTCAAGGAAGCCGCTGAGAAAGCCAAGATTGAGCTCTCATCTTCTACCCAAACCGAGATCAACCTGCCCTACATCATGCCGGTGGATGGTATTCCGAAGCACCTGGTGCGGTCACTGTCGCGCGCTAAGTTTGAGCAGTTGGTGGACGACCTGGTAAAAAGGACGCTGGAGCCCTGCCGCAAGGCCCTGAAGGATGCTAGCGTATCGGCTTCGGACATTGACGAAGTCATCCTGGTAGGCGGTTCTACCCGTATCCCCAAGATACAGGAAGAGGTAGAAAAATTCTTTGGCAAGAAGCCTTCCAAGGGAGTAAATCCCGACGAGGTGGTCGCCGTAGGAGCGGCCATTCAGGGTGGTGTGTTTAGCGGTGACGTAAAAGACGTACTGCTGCTGGATGTAACCCCGCTGTCGCTGGGTATCGAGACCATGGGCGGTGTGTTTACCCGCCTGATAGAATCGAATACTACCATTCCTACCAAAAAGTCAGAGACGTTCTCTACGGCCTCGGATAACCAACCTTCGGTTGAGATCCACGTGCTGCAGGGCGAGCGTCAGATGGCCAAGGATAACCGTACCATTGGCCGGTTCCACCTGGATGGTATTCCTCCGGCGCCCCGCGGTGTGCCGCAGGTTGAGGTAACCTTCGACATTGACGCCAACGGAATTATGAACGTGTCGGCCAAGGACAAAGGAACGGGCAAGGAGCAGAATATCCGCATTGAGGCCTCTTCCGGGCTTACCGACGAGGAGATCGAAAAGATGCGTCAGGAAGCCGAAGCCAACGCGGAATCTGACAAGGTAGAAAAGGAACGCGTAGAGAAGATCAACGCGGCTGATTCGCTGATTTTCCAAACGGAAAAGCAGATGAAGGAGTACGGCGACAAGCTGTCGGAAGGCAACAAAAAGCCGATTGAAGAAGCCCTTGCTGAGCTCAAGACGGCCCATAAGGCGCAAGATCTATCCGCGATTGATGCGGCTATGGAGAAGCTGAACACGGCTTGGCAGAACGCTTCGCAGGAGATGTACCAAGCCGCGGGTGCGGATGCAGGCGGTCCTGCGGCAGGCGGTCCTGCAGCCGGTGGTCCGGATGCCACGGCTGATCAAAGTAGCCCCGAGGGCGACGTAGCCGATGTTGAGTACGAGGAAGTAAATGACACCGATACCAAGTAAGCAGTCGGTAGTTTAATATTTAGTAAAAGAGCTCCTGCGGGAGCTCTTTTACCTCGAGGACATCGTCATTTACTAATTTTATCAGTTTTCTTTCACACGTAATATTTTCCCTTTCCGTTACTAAACACGTTCGGCAGACAATTGCTAAGTTTGAATTACTACGAGTGACAAGAAATACCGTTGCCCCCTAACAATTAATAAGAATAAGGCTGCTGTTCATTAGAAAAGTGCTTCAGCATATTGATGTTACGTAACTTTTTTTGACTGCTTGCTCGAGGCCAAAAAAACACTACCCAGGGAACAAAATCACGGCAAGCCTGGCGGAAGTTATAAATGCCACAAAATGCATAAAATCGGCCAATTTGGTGCAGATACACCATGTGTGGCACATCTTATGTAAGTTAACTAGGGATTAAGATCATTGATAAGGCGTACTGTAAGTAGCATTGCCTTGAAGACCATGAAGCTGTTCAATATACTTAATTATCATCCTCGCCGAGGTTTAGTGAGAATCAGAGTTCTGTTAATTTTACTGATCACTGCTCTGACACTCAACGCCTCTCTCTACGCTGGTAAAGCGTACGATCTTTGGGAGCCAGTTGAGTGGGTTGCAACCCTAGCAAGTATCCTTATCTTTATCATCTCGCTCTTCGCAGTGGTAGCCATATGGACGCTCGTGTCTCGCCTGTTGAAGCTTCCCTCCGTAGAGTCGCTGCACGAAATCAACCTCAAACTACAGAACGAAATTGGTGAGCGGTCTAGGGCAGAAGAAGAGCTACAGTTTCATCGCGACCAATTAGAAGCTATGGTGCAAACGCGCACCAATGATTGGAATAACACCACGTTACGCCTACAAGATGAGGTGGCGGAGCGCCTGAAGGCTCAGGAGCAAGTGGCTTTTCAGGCATCCCTTATTGACCAATTAGAGAGTGCTATCCTAGCTGGAAACCGAAACCGAGAAATTGTGTACTGGAATCAGTATGCCGAGAAGATGTTTGGATGGACGAAAGAAGAGGTGCTGGGGCGGCCGCTGCGCGAGATTTTGCTCCACCCCGACCAGTGGGACCAGCACGAAAAGCGGATTGCTCGGCTCACTGAGGACAAGCGCTGGGAAGGCGACCTGAAGGTAATTCATAAAAACGGTAGCTCTCTACCGATCCACGCTAGCAGCACCGTGCTTCGGGGCAACAATGATCAGGAGATTGGATTCGCCTTTGTCTGCTTCGATATGAGCAGCCAGGTGCGGGTAAAAAACAAACTACAGCGCGCCAAAAACAAAGCGGAAAAAGCGGTGGTGGCCAAGCAGGATTTCCTCTCAACCATGAGTCACGAAATCCGCACCCCACTGAACGTAGTTATCGGCATGACGCGCTTGCTCATGGACGGAAACCCGAAGTCCGAACAGCTAAAATACTTGAAGAGCCTTCAATTTTCGGCCAACAACCTGCTGGTGATTATTAACGACATTCTGGACTTTTCTAAAATTGAAGCCGGAAAAGTAAAGCTCGAGAGCATCAACTTCAGCGTCAGGGAAGTGGTGCAGGGAGTGGTACAAGCCTTCCTGTTCCACGCCGAAGAAAAGGGCGTTGATCTGAAGTTTGAAATCGACGAATCGCTTCCCGAACGGGTGATCGGCGATCAGACGCGGCTCACCCAGGTGCTCAACAACCTGGTAAGCAATGCCCTGAAGTTCACCGAAACGGGCTTTGTTTCTGTTCACGTAAAGCCCCTAAACCAAAGCAACGAACGCCTGGAAATCGCTTTTGATGTGCTTGATACGGGGATTGGCATCAGCCAGGACAAGCTTCCCACCATCTTTAACAGTTTCATCCAAGCTACTTCTGACACCACGCGCAAGTTCGGCGGCACCGGGCTGGGCCTCACTATTTGTAAGCGGCTGGTTGAACTGCAAGGCGGAACCATTACCGTAACCAGTCGGCAACGGGTGGGAAGCACCTTCACCTTTGTTATTCCCTACCAGACTGCCGAACAGCTCAAGTCGCCACCAGTTTCTCCTACCCTTGAGGAGTATCAGCTCAACGATGTACGCCTGTTGTTGGTAGAAGACAACTCTTCTAACCGCATGGTAGCCACTAGCTTTCTGGAAAAGATGGGGGTCCACGTTACCGTAGCAGAAAACGGGGCGGTGGCGGTAGAGGAAGTGCAGCGGCAAGACTTTGATATCATTCTGATGGACCTGCAAATGCCGCGGATGGATGGCTACCAGGCCACGCAGGCCATCCGTGAGCTAGGTAGCAAGTACCAGCAACTGCCTATCATTGCCCTAACCGCCGACGTGGTGTCAGACGCTAAAGACCGGGTGAAGCAGGCGGGGATGAACGACTACTTGTCTAAACCCTTCAATCCGGACCTGCTCTACCGAAAGATCAGCGCCAACCTTCACTTGCAAGTACCTTCTTCCCCGCCGGATGATCGGGTGGTAACGCTGCAGCACCTTATTGACAAGTACAACGATTCTGCGTTCACCACCAAGCTGCTGGCTAGCCTACGGACGGGTTTCGAAACATTGCCCCAGCAGGTAAACGCCGCCGTTGCAGCCAGGGATACCCACCAACTAGATCGGGTGATGCACAAGATGCTACCTACTATCCAGATGGTAGAAAACGTGTCTCTCCGGCAGCGATTGGAAGAGTTAAGAGACGCCCTTTTGGAGGGAAAGGTCAAAAAGAGACAGTTGCAGCCGCTGCTTCGGGCAATTCGCACGTCGTCTGAAGCCTCACTGGAATACGTGAATACCCTCGCGTTGCGTATCATCGAGCAGCAGGAGAACCTTCCCGAGCCGTCGTAGCTTGCTTCACGGCGGTTTTTTGCTACTTTAGCGCGAAAGACCACCTATGAAGACCTATCTTACGCTACTGCTAGCGGCGGCCATCTTTGCCTCGTGCCAACCCGCTACGCCCCCCGACGCCCCTGACGAAGCCACTGAGACAGTTGAAAACGCCCCCGCCCCGGGTTTCAATGCGGCGGCTTCCGACGAACGCGCCATGCAACTGGCCGACCAGGTGATGCAGGCAATGGGCGGGCGCACCGCCTGGGATACCACCCGCTACTTTCAATGGAACTTTCTGGGGTTTCGTACGCTGCTGTGGGACAAGCAGACCGGCGACGTGCGCATCGAAGTGCCCGGCGATTCCGCAATCTACGCAGTTAACGTTCGGGAGAATACTGGCAAAGTACGGTTAAAAGGGCAAGAGATTACCCAGCCCGACTCCTTGGCCAAGTACGTGCAGCAGGGCAAAGAAATCTGGATCAACGACAGCTACTGGCTGTTTATGCCCTTTAAGCTTAAAGACTCGGGCGTCACCCTTACCTACCACGGCGAGGATACGCTGATGGGCGGAGCGCCCGCTGAGGTGCTCGAGCTTCGCTTCGAGGAAGTAGGCGTTACCCCGCAGAACAAGTACCGGGTATTCGTCGACCCCGAAGATCACTTGGTAAAGCAGTGGGCTTATTATCCCGAGGCCGCCATGGACACCCCCCGCTTCGTACTCCCGTGGAACGGCTACCAAACCTACGGTAGCCTTAAGCTCGGTGGCGACCGCGGCGAACGGAATATCAGTAATATCCAGGTATTGGATACCGTGCCTACGTCTGCCTTTCAAGACGTGAGCGCCTTCACGCTGGGCGATGCTTAAAACAGCATATCTCTACAAAACGGTAACATGGCGAATAACCTTACGTAGGTAGCGCTGCCCCCAAAACACCACTTTTCTCGCCCATCGATGCTTCTATATTTGGCGCTAACCGCAACGCCAAGTTATGAAGAAATGCGCGTACATCTTACTGGTAATCACCGCAGGGCTGGGAACACTCACGAATTCCGTCGCTTCCGGTAGCTACGGTGTCTTTCGGGTAAGTGCCATTGCGGATCAGGTGGCTGTGGGAGGTAAGCCCTTTGTGTTTTCGCTGCCCAGCGATGCTTTTGGCGGCAATACTTACGCCACGTATTCCGCCACCTGGAGCGGTCACCCCTGGCTATCGTTCGATCCCAGCCCCGGAGTACCGGAGTTTTCAGGACAGCCTACTAACAGCGATATTGGTAGCTTTACGGTCGAGGTAACCGGTAGTACCGGTGCGGTTTCTGAAACCCAGACCTTTACTATTACCGTCCAGGCCGCCCCTACCCTCGACTTAAATAGCGATCCGGCGCTCCAAAGTCGTGATACAATTTTTACGGAAGGCGACCCGCCGGTGAAGGTCATCGGCCGTCATTTGAATATCAGCGACCTGGACGGCACGCTGCTGTCGGCGGCCACGGTAACCCTGATTGCCCCGATTGCCGGAGAAGAAGAGCTTACTATTTCTCCCGCTGACATTGTGGCGGCAGCGAGTGTCGGCATCAACGTAGAAAGGAACGTCTCTACCGGGGCCATCCAACTTACGGGTACTTCTGCTAAGCCAAACGCCACCTTCGCCGAGTACGAATCGGTGCTCCGGAAAATATTTTACGCCAACGACTCGGAAGACCCTACCGCGGGCACCCGCGTAATTGTCGTCCAGGTGCGAGACAGCGATAACAATCTGAGCAATGGGGTGCCTTCTTTTATTGACGTTATTCCGGTGAACGATCCGCCGACGCTAGACATTGACGCTGACGATAACAACAATGACGGCGCCGCCGAATTTAGCAATACGTTTATAGAAGACGGCCCGGCGGTGGTCGTCACCGATAGTGACGTGGAAATCACCGACGTGGATCACGACGATATTGCCCAAATTGTGGTCTCGGTTACCAATCGTCTCGACGGTGATTTAGAAAATCTATCGTTGTCCGGCAGTCTTCCGGCGGGGTTTAGCCAGAGCTACAACGACAGCGGTGATTTGATTATCAGCGGCACCGGCAGCCTGGCCGACTACGAATCGGCTCTCAAACTCATCACCTACCGCAACGACTCGCAAGACCCCGACGACACTCCCCGAACGGTGCGCATCACGTACAACGATCTGGGCGCGAACGGAGCGGTTTCTAATACAACCACCGTCTACGTTGTTCCCAAAAATGACCCGCCCGATGGCCACATCGACACCCTGGTTGTGGCGGAGTACAGCCGGGACAATGCTTTTACCCTGCCGCCGCCGAGCGACGTAGACAATGCGTTAGAGGAACTTGAGATAATCGTTAGTGCGCTGCCGGACCTGGGGGTAGTTACCCGAGCCGACGGCCGTCCGGTGGCGGTAGGCGACCGACTACCGGCCACGGCCTTTACTACGCTGCAGTACGATACGCCCGATAACTACGATGGGCTGGCCCCTCCCGGCAGGCTCGTGTACACGGTTGAAGACGATTCAGCCGCTACTGCTACCAGCACGGTCACTTTTCTGATCAACAACGCTCCCGAGGCCGACGACTTTACGGTGGTTACCACTGAGGATGTAGATTACGTATTTGCCCTGGCGGACTTCGCCGACGGCTACTTCGACGCCGAGGGCGACACCCTGGCGTTTATTGTCATCAACAGTTTGCCCCTCGACGGCTGGTTGCTACTGGAAGGCGACACCGTGCGGATCAACGACGAGCTTCGGCTAACGGCCCTGGACAGTGGAAAGCTGGTGTACGCCCCGTCCCTCAACGGGAACGGTGACCCTTATACCTCGTTTCTATTTCGAGTAAAAGACGAGCGGCAGGCGATCAGCGAGCCTTACGTAGCCAGCATTGTAGTAACCCCGGTGAGCGATCCACCTAGCGTAGACACCGTGCGGGTGAGCGGGCCGGAGAACGAAACGGTTTTCTTTTCGGCCAGCGACTTCAAAGTCCAGTTTAGCGACCCGGAGGGCGACACGCTGACCAAAATTAGGATAGAAAGCCTGCCCGCCGACGGGGTGTTGTTGCTCAACGACGAACCGGTTTCAGTCGGTGATGAAATTGCCGTGGGTACGTTAGATGAGTTAAGCTTTCGGCCCAACTTCGGCTTCGATGGCACCGCGCAGTTTCGCTGGAACGCCCACGATGGGATGGCCTACGCCGAACGTTCGGCCCCGGTGATCATCACCATTGCGGAAGACAATCGCCTCTCGGCAGTCAACGATACCATTCGGCTGGTAGACGTGGTTACCTACGACGGATCGCTGGTGCCGCAGGTGGTTAACCCGACCGGGGGGGATGTCTTCTCAACGGCACCCATTGTCGCCCCGCAGCACGGCACGCTTACCCTGCGGGAAGATGGTTCCTATACGTACGAGACCACCGAGGACTTCACCGGAACCGACGCTTTTACCTTCGAGGTGTGCAACACCAATACCCCCGCCGAGTGCGCCCAGGCCACCGTCATTATTTTGGTGGCCGCCCCGCTGCTGGCCTACGAAGGCTTTTCGCCCGATGGTGACGGGATGAATGATGTGTGGCGTATTCGTGGTATCGAGAACTATCCTAACAATACGGTGCGGATCTTTAACCGTTGGGGTAACCTGGTTTTTGAAATCAAGGGATACAACAACCAAGACCAGGCCTGGAGCAGTCATTCTACGGCCGGACTAGTGGCTGGTGATGTGCCCGATGGCACCTATTTCTACTTAATTGACCTGGGCAACAACCAGCCCCCCCGCTCGGGCTACGTGATCGTAAATCGTTGATGATGAAAGAAACCACTTCCCCCCCCCGTCCCCGCGTTCGCCGGGCCAACCCCGCCCCCGTAGATCGCCTAAACGCCGAGATTCGCTTTGCCACGCTGGTGGCTATTGCTACCGGCCGCAAGGTGCTACGGGGGGCTACTGGGCTGCTGCTCTGCCTGTTGACCTTCTCGGTGCAGGCGCAGCAGCACATGATGTTTACCCAGTACATGTTTAACGGATTGGCGATCAACCCCGCCTACGCGGGCAGTCAGGGGGGCCTAGACCTTACGGCGCTTGCCCGCGAGCAGTGGGTTGGCCTGGAGGGCGCCCCCAGCACCCAAACGTTCGCTGCGCACGCTCCGCTCCGCAACAAAAAGGTAGCGCTGGGGCTGCTGATGACCCACGACCGGATCGGGGTAACCGACCAAACCGGACTGTACGGCGTCTACGCCTACCGCATTAAGCTGAAGCACGGCACCCTATCGGCCGGTTTGCAGGTGGGATTTGATTCGTACCGGACGGGATTCAGCCGCGTGAGAACCGAAGCGGACGGCGACCGGCATTTTTCGGTAGACAACGTTCGAGCCCTTCTTCCTAATGTTGGCACCGGAGTGTACTACGCTACCCAGCGGTTCTACGCCGGAGTGTCGGTTCCTCAGCTGCTTAACAATGCGTATCCGGGACACGAGCAGAGTCAAGCGCGTCAGTTTCGCCACTGGTTCGCCTCGGCAGGTTACGTGATTGACTTAAACCGTGATTTGAAGCTAAAGCCCAACGTACTACTAAAGGCGGTGCAGGGCGCTCCGGCATCGGTCGATCTGAACGCTAATTTGCTGATCAAAGAAACGCTGTGGGTGGGCGCGTCGTACCGTTCGTTTGATGCCCTAAGCTGGCTGGTAGAGCTGCAGGCCAGTCCGAAGCTGCGCATCGGCTACGCCTACGACATGACGGTGAGTCCGCTGCGGCAGGTAAACAGCGGCTCGCACGAGTTGATGCTCAACTACCGGGTGTCGCTGCACAAATCGAAGGTAATTACCCCCCGCTACTTTTAGCTATGATACGTTTTTTGCAGTTGTGGTTGATCGGATTGTTCTTCTTCGCTGGCGGAGCGTACGCGCAGACGTCGCTGAGCAAGAAACAACGCAAGGTGGTGCGCAAGGCCGACCGTTCGTACGAATACCTTGCTTATACGGCGGCCGCCGAAGGCTACGCGCAGGTTCTGGAAGAAATTCCCAATAACAGCACACTGATTCGGCAGCTGGCCCGCTGTTACCACCGGCTAAACGATGCTGCTCAAACTGCTTACTGGTACCGGCAGCTAGAAGACAGTTTGCCCCTATTCACCGCCGATGATAAACTGCACTACGCGCAGGCGCTGGCCAGTGAGCAGCAGTACGAACGGGCCGGGCAGTGGTACGCCGCCTACGGCGAATCCAGCCCCCAACAGCAACTCGCCAGCACCAAGCAGCGCGCGTTCAACCAACTCGCCAGCTTCTACCAAGACTCCGCCTTCTACTCCCTGACGCCCGCCGCCGTTAACTCGCCGCATTCCGATTTCGGACCGGCTTTTCTGGGCGAGGGCATTGTGTACGCTTCGGCGCGCGAAGGGAGTTCGTCGGGCAAGCACTACGACTGGTACGATCAGGCTTACCTGGATCTTTACTACGCTCCGGTAGATTCGCTCAACCGGCTCGGTGCGCCGCAGCGCTTGGCCGGGGCGGTCAACACCCGCTTTCACGAAGGGCCCGCCACTTTTTACGCGGGCGGACGCCGCATGATCTTTACCCGTAACAACTACCACGGTCGCCACAAGGGGCGAAGCAAGAATTTCGAGATGAAGCTTAAGCTTTACACGGCGGTGCGCGACGACACGACCACCCTGGACTGGACCGACGTGCGTCCGTTTCCTCACAACTCTGACGAGTACTCCAGTGGCCACCCCACGGTATCGGCCGACGGTAGTCGCTTGTACTACGTTTCGGACCGCCGCGGGGGCCAGGGGGGCACAGATATTTATATGTGCAAATGGCAGCGCAACACCTGGGGACGGCCGGTCAACCTGGGCGAACGGGTGAATACCGTGGGCAACGAAATGTTCCCCTTTATCCACCCGAGCGGCGTGCTCTACTTCGCCTCCGACGGGCGCGGGGGCCTGGGAGGACTAGACATCTACCGCATCGATCTGAACGAGGAAAATGCCGTAGCCCGCAACGTGGGGTATCCGATCAACTCGAGCTACGATGACTTTGGCCTAATCGCCGGAAAAGACGAGGCGGATGGTTTCTTCTCGACCAACCGCGACGCGGGGCTAGGCAACGACAACGTCTATCATTTCCGCTACCGGCCCAGTGCTTCGCTCAGCATTCCCGGAGTGGTGCGCTCGGCGCAAGACAGCACGCCGCTGGCGATGGCCCGGGTAATACTGCAACGAGCCCCCGGCAGTCGTGCCCCGGACGGTCGCGTCCCGGGCGACACGCTCGCCAACGTACAAACCCAGGCCGACGGTACGTTTACGTTCGCTCTGGACTGGGAGCACCGCTACCGGGCTACCGCGACGCGCGATGGCTACTCCCCGGATACCGTACGCTTCTCGACCCAACGCGGAGTCGCCCGCCCCGATTCGGTGGTACTGTACCTGGATCAACCGGCGTTGGCAAAAGGTGGTCAAGATGGGGTGGGCGTTTCCGGAGTGGACGGTCCGAAAGCTAATTTCACTAACGGAGCGCGCGACCCGTCGCTTCGGGAAGCAGCTCCGGCCGTGATGGTGCGCGGCACCACCCTGAACCGTGCGACCCGGCAACCGCTGCCCGGCACCACCGTGACGCTGGAAAACGTCGAAACCAAAACAACTAAGCAGTACGTGACCGATAGTGCCGCGCAGTACCGCTTCGCCGTCAGCCCC
Source organism: Tunicatimonas sp. (assembly GCA_049650865.1). Taxonomy (GTDB): domain Bacteria; phylum Bacteroidota; class Bacteroidia; order Cytophagales; family Cyclobacteriaceae; genus Tunicatimonas. Next base: position 4,499 of record JBASAY010000009.1, on the reverse strand, counting down.
AACCAGTCGTACCGCCTGCGGGCCGAGCGGGCCGCTTTTATCGGGGCCAACCAGGTATTCACCACGCAGGATACAACGGGCATTCTGACTTACGACCTACTACTGGATTCTATTGAAGTGGGCAAGGTGGTACGACTGGATCGGATCTTCTACGATTTCGACAAGTGGGACATTCGTACCGATGCCATTCCGGAACTGGAACATCTGCTGGCGGCATTGCGAGGTTATCCGAGCATGAAGATTGAACTCAGCTCCCACACCGACGTGCGCGGCAGCGATGCCTATAACCAGTACCTATCCAGCCAGCGCGCCCAGGTAGTGGTTTCGTACCTCATCGCCCAGGGCATCCGTCCCGACCGGATGGTGGCCCGGGGCTACGGTGAAGCCAAGCTCACCAATGGTTGCGCCAATGGCACTCCCTGCTCCGAGGAACAGCACCAGGAGAACCGCCGGACGGAGTTTATGATTACGGAGTACTAATCAACAAAAGTTTCTTTGATGGTATTTTTTACTTGGGCGATCTCATCATCGGATAACTTGCTGGCTACCTTTGTGATCCTTGCTCGGTCAATCGTCCGAATCTGGTCAATCGCTATCCAGCTGTTTTTACGCTGTAGTTTGACGGGGACTCGGGTAGGGTAAGCCTTTGATGATGAGGTGACCGGTACTACCGTTACCGTTCTTAGTTGGCGGTTTATCTCATCGGGTGACACTATCACACAAGGACGCGTCTTCTTGATTTCACTACCTACCGTAGGATCTAGGTTGACAATGACGACCCGGTACTGCTCGACTTTCATTCCTCCCAGTTTTCATCATCAAACACATCATCTATCAGCAACGCATCATCTCCGCGTTCGTGCATCTGTTTAAAAGATTCTTCCCAGCCTTCTCGGGGTTTGGAAGGCGAGATAGGCTTTAGCAAAATACCGTCATCCTGTAATTCTAATTCTACTTTGCCTTCGATGCGATACTTTTCCAAAAGCAGTTTAGGTAATCTCACGCCCTTAGAGTTTCCAATTTTTACAATAGATAGCTGCATAGAACATCGTTTGTAATTACAACGTAACTACTCACTAGGAAGTTGGATATTGCAGCACTGAATAGCGCGTTCATATTCCGTCCCACGGTCTTATCCGATAGTGCGTACGATCTTGATTCTTATCTCCCCCGTAAACCAAAGTTCGGGTCTTCACCTTTCCCTGGGTAATTTCTGAGAATCGATCCATTCCATGGAACAGTTTGGGAAGAATTGTTTGGGTTGATTTTATCTCAAAGATATCCAGTCCGCCGCCCGTTGTGGTTAACAGATCTACCTCATGCCCGCTAGAATCTCGCCAAAACCAGTAGTCGCGCAGTAAGTACTGGTGATGATTTTTTTTCATCACATTGGCCACCACCAGATTCTCAAACAGACTACCCAGCAAGTTTTGATCGGTAAGGTCGCCGACCTGTCGGAACCCCAACAGATAAGCAACCAGTCCGGTGTCGTAGAAGTACAGTTTAGGAGTCTTGACCACTCGTTTGCTGAAATTCTTATAGTAGGGTGATAGCAGAAAGACAATGTAACTGCTCTCTAGGATAGACAACCAGGACTTCGCGGTGGGCTGAGAGATTCCGCATTCGTTAGCCAGATTACTTAAGTTGAGAAGTTGCCCGTTTCGGGCGGCGCAAAGCTCAATAAAATTACGGAACCGACGGGTGTCTTGCACGTTGGTTAGTTCAGCTACGTCCCGATCAATATACGTCTGAATATAGTTGTTGTAAAAGATAGGAGGTGGAAGGTCACGGTCGTATACTGCGGGGTAGAACCCCCTGATAATCAGCGATTTCCAATCACTTGTTAGCAAATTTTCCTGCTTCATCTCGTCCGAGTCAAAGGGGAGAAGCTTGAAGATAGCTACTCTACCGGCCAGGCTTTGCGTAATGCGCTCCAACAAATGAAAGTTCTGTGAGCCGGACAGAATAAACTGTCCCATCTGTCCGCTATTATCTACAATGGCCTGCAAGTAGGAGAACAGGGCAGGGGCCCGTTGCACTTCATCAAAGATCACCTGGGCGCTATATTCCTTTAAAAATCCGACCGGATCATCAGTAGCATAACTACGGTTGTCAGGATTCTCTAACGAAACGTACCGATACTCAGGAAGGATAGCTCGTAGTAGGGTTGTCTTACCGGATTGCCGAGGGCCAGTGAGTGCTAAAATAGGGTACTTTGGCAGAAGTGCCTGAAGGGCAGTTGCCAACTGACGTTTGATGATATTCATGCGAACAATCTATGACCGTAAAGATAGCTATTTTGAAAATACACGACGTTTGTTTTGAAATAACATAGAAAAAATTTTGAAATTGCATAAGGAAATGGTTGTTAACGCATAGCAATTGGCTAGGTAAAATATGCATACTGAACAGTGATTTTCAACAAACTTTATTCTGATAATTTTCTCTAAGGATCGTCAAATAAATAACGTACTCAACTTAGCTTAGGGGTTTGTGCCACCGTGGCGCGGTCTCCACAAACCCATTTCGAGCGTCCTGTGGTGACACAGGCCGTGGAGTTGGTTACTTTACTTTATCATCGTCTCTAAGACTCGTGCCGCCGTGGCCCGGTCGACACGAGCCTTAAGAATTTATCGGAATATCTTCTAATAAATGACCAGCGATGCCTTCTACAAGTCAGTTGCAGCCTGAGGCTACATCAATAACAATCTTGCCCTGTACCGAACTGGTTTCAAGCTCACGAAAGGCGTCTTGGTATTCATCAAAGCTATATACGCGATGGATGTTGGGGGCAAATACACCCTGTTGTATCCACTCGATCAGTTGCTCAAGGTGCTTCCGATTCGCTTTTACCAACACGAAATCAAACTTCGGCCAGAAAAACAACTTCTTGAGAACGTACAGCGGGTTCGGAATCAGGCAGACGAAACGGCCGTTTTTGCGCAGCACCTTTTTGGCGGAAGAGTACACATCCCCCCGCTTGGAGTACACCTGAAAGAAGACATCGTACTTGGCCTTGGGATCAAACACGTCTTCGGTGTCGTAGGCTACGAACGCGTCGGCTCCCTGAGCAAGACAGTATTCGCGGTTCCCCGAATGGCTCACTGCGGTCACTCGCGCGCCCAATTGCTTAGCAATATGAGTAGCCGCGGTTCCAACTCCGCCCGAAGCGCCAAAGATCAGCACGCTCTGCCCTTTGCGCAGCGCCGCTTTTTGCGTTAGCGCCTGAAAAGCTGTCAGATAGGCACAACCAATAGCCGCCGCCGTTTCGTGAGTTATTTCCTTGGGCTTAACCGCCAGATATTGAACCGGAATAGCGCAGAGTTCAGCAGAAACTCCCCCTTTAACCCGCTCGAAGTAGCCAAAGACCTCGTCTCCTTCGCGAAGGTGCTTAACATCCGGAGGCAAGCTGACTACCTCTCCCGAGAAATCGGCCCCCGTGAGTTTGGGAAAGGAGCGGCCCGTCAAAAACTTTAGCTCGCCTTCCCGAATCGCAGTATCACGAGGATTAAGCCCTATCGTTTCAATCCGCACCAGTGCTTCACCCTTTCTTACGGTGGGTTCGGGAAGCTCCTTAATTTTTAGGGCCTCTACCGAACCGTACTTTTCAAAAAATATCGCTTTCATTTGTTCTTGTTTATCGTTTATTCTTTTATCGGACTAGTCGGCGAACAATCCAAGCGGCGGCTCCTACTGCGCCAGCCGCCGCTAGCTTGGCGACTGTGGGTTCACGCTTGGCCTGCTTGGCCGCAATGCCAGCAAAGCCTACGCTAAACGGTACCAGATAGTAAGGATCACGCAGACGACGCGCCACGGCTACTCCCAACGCCAAGGTAGCCGGAAGCGCGGCACTCGCCCAGCGAACCGAGGCGGCCGAGGAAGGTCGAAACCCGTTCTCAATCAGCAGGTTGGCGCTACTCACCACCGAAGCGACGGTTAGCCACCCAGCGTACAGACTTACGGCCTTTCGAAACGTCTGTTCGGGCTGCGCTACCTCGGTCTGGCCGATTTCCAGGGCGTGGTGCAGCAGCAGGGCTGGGGGCAACGTGGCCATCGTAGTGATGCTACTTCCAATGCGAGCGGAACGGCTTTTCTTGGAGAAGTAGTAACCAAACAGCGCGTTGAGCGCGTAACAGACCAGCAGCCAGGGGCGCGCTTGTCGGTAGCGTGGGTTATCGCGCTGACTTGGTAGGGCCTGGTGCACCGCCAAAGCAACCGTTCCGGTATAGATGACCGGCCAGATCAAAACGAAGGTAGCGTTGGCGGGAATGATCAGGTTTTTGTCAAAAATCTTTTGTTGAATCTTGTACAGTTGTCTTCGGTTTTTGCGATCCGGATTACCACTAAAGAATGAGGTGGCTACCGTGCTGGTGGCTACCGATACGGCGGTTCCGATGCGGACTAAGTCATTGTTCATGTTAAAGGAATTTGAAGGGTATAATAAAATATTTTACAAATCGATAATGATCCCAATAGTAGGCAGCACGGCGCTGTTGCTG
>JBASAY010000008.1:0-6156 GCA_049650865.1 Tunicatimonas sp. | reverse complement strand
AAGCCCACGTTGCCCGCCATCAGGTTGGGCGCGGCAAAGCGAATCGCCTGCCAGAAGGGGAAGTTCCAGGGCATCACGGCCAGCACCGCGCCGATGGGTTCGTAGGCCAAGTAGGCTTCGCCCTGCTCGACGGCCAGCGGTTCGTTGGCCAGGAAATCCGCAGCGTGCTTGGCGTAGTAGTCGCAGGTCATCGCGCACTTTTCTACTTCGGCCACTGCCTCGCGCTTCAGCTTGCCCATTTCGTCGGTCATCAGTTGGGCGTAGCGGTCTTGGTGCTGCCGCAGTTGGCGGGCCGCAGCGTGCATACGGGAGGCCCGCTCCGCAAAGGTTACTTCTCTCCATCCTGCGTAGGTATCTTCGGCCCGGTTAAGCGTTTTTTGCATTGCTTGATCGTTGTGTTCTTCAAACTCTCGGATCAGTTGGCCGGTGAGGGGATTGAGGCTTTGGTAAGGCATGAGGAGGCGTATTAGTGAAAACGGTGTGGTTATTTTACGTATATTTATCCGTTGATACTTACAAATAGCTATGGAAGTTTCGGAGATAACGTTGTTTAATACTTTGAAGGGCAGTTTGGGAGAAGAACAAGCCCAGATTGTGGTGGAAGGGATGAAGACGCAGGTGAAAGAAGCCCTGGAGAACAGCAAGAGCGTGCTGGCTACTAAAGAAGACTTGTTTGGCTTACGAAGTGAATTAAAGGACGATATTAGTTCGCTTCGGGTAGAGTTAAAAGATGATATAGCGTCGTTGCGCGACGAGTTAAAGAGCGACATCCATGCACTTCGGGTAGAGTTAAAGGGAGACATCAGCGCACTTCGGGTAGAGTTAAAGGGAGACAACGCTTCGTTAGACGTAAAGATTGAGAAGACGCGGGCCGACATGATCAAGTGGATGTTTATCTTCTGGATCAGCCAACTGGCAGCGATCTTCGCCATGCTTCGCTTTCTTATCAACTAGCAAAACCTCTTTCCCAATCCCCGTGTTGTTGGGGTATGCCTTTACAAAACGATCTACTGCTGCGCACCGTGCGCGGCGTATCCACGCCGGACGAACCTACCAAACGCCCGCCCGTGTGGCTGATGCGGCAGGCCGGACGCATTCTGCCCGAGTACCGCGCCGTACGCGCTCAACTCAGCGGCTTCGTCGAGCTGGTGAAAACCCCCGAACGCGCCGCCGAAGTCACTATCCAACCCGTTGACCTGCTCGGCGTCGACGCTGCCATTATTTTCTCCGACATCCTGGTGATTCCCGAAGCGATGGGCCTGCCCTACGAGATGGTGGAGAAGCGCGGACCCTACTTCCCCCGCACCGTGCGCTCGGCCGCCGACGTGGACCAATTGCGGGTAGCCGACATTTCGGACGATCTGGCCTACACCCCCGAGGCCATCAAACTGGTGAAGAAGGAACTTAACGGACGTGTACCCATTATCGGCTTTGCGGGAGCACCCTGGACGATCTTTGCCTACATGGTAGAGGGGCAGGGGAGCAAAACTTTTTCTCGCGCCCGCGCCATGCTCTACACCGAACCGGAGCTATCGCACCGTCTGCTGCAGATGATCACCGACAGCACCCTGGCGTATCTGAAAGCCCAGATTGACGCCGGGGCCGACCTGGTCCAAATCTTCGATTCCTGGGCGGGCATCCTTCCGGCGGCGCACTTCGAGAAATTCTCGTTGCCCTACATCCGGCAACTGTGCGCTGGGATCGAGCAGGTGCCGGTTACCGTATTCGCAAAGGGAGCCTACGCCAGTCTGCCAGATATGGCCGCACTGCCCTGCCAAACCATCGGTCTTGATTGGAACATGAACATCGCGGAAGCCCGCCGCTTGTTTCCCGACAAGGCACTGCAGGGCAACCTGGACCCGGCCGTGCTCTACGCCGATTTCGCTACCATCCGCCGCCACACCCGGCAGATGCTGGAAGCCTTTCGGGGGCACCGCTACATCGCCAACCTGGGCCACGGCGTGTATCCTGATATCGACCCCGACCACGTGCGCTGCTTCGTGGACACGGTGAAGGAGTATGGCACCACTAATTCCCCCTTAAAAGGCCGCCGTGGATTCGGGGGGTAGGGGGATGAAACACAACCACCATTACAACAAAAAACTAAAAACCTTCGCTCGAGCTCATCGCAATCAAGGCACTAAGGCAGAGGTTCGTCTTTGGTGTGAACTGTTACGAAAGCGGCAAATGATGGGCTTCCCCTTTTTGCGTCAGCGTCCGATTGACAATTACATCGCTGACTTTTTCTGTAAAGAACTAAAGCTGATTATAGAAACCGACGGCATCAGTCATTCGTGGGAAGGAGCTGCCGAACGTGACCAGCGAAGAACGGAAGACCTGGCAGCCTTAGGCTATACTGTTTTGCGCTTCGAGGATGAGGATGTTATGAAGAACATTGATTACGTTAGAGAAACAATTGAAAACTGGATAGAAAATCATCCCCCAACCCCCTTCAAAGGGGGACGTTATAATGGTTAAGAATTTTCTTTATGTCTTTACTGCGTTCGCTACTCTAGCCTGCACCAGTCAGGGCCAGCAACCCTTTGTTGGCAACCGCATCAACGGCGTGTGTCTGGTAGCCCCCCCACAACCGCTATCACCCGATGACCTGCTGTCCGTGCAGGAACTGGGCGCCGGTTGGGTGGCGGTGGTGCCCTACGCCTTTAGCTACGGCGGCAATGACCCGCGCATCAACTACGACACCTCGCGGCAGTGGTGGGGCGAGCGTAAGGCGGGCGTGGTCACCACCATTGAATACGCTCACGCGGCCGGACTCAAGGTCATGCTCAAGCCCCACGTGTGGGTGCGCGGACAGGGCTGGCCGGGCGACTTCACGCTGGACAGCGAAGCCAAGTGGCAGCAGTGGGAACAAAGTTACGCCATCTACCTACGCACCATCACGCACGTGGCCGACTCGATGCAGGTAGCGATGCTCTGCATCGGCACCGAATACCGCCACGCTGTGGTGGCGCGGCCCGATTTCTGGTATAAATTGATCGAAGAAATCCGCCAAACGTATCAAGGCCAGCTCACCTACGCGGCTAACTGGGATAACTTTGAAAACGTAACCTTCTGGGACAAACTAGATTATATTGGTATTGATGCTTACTGGCCCCTGTGCGAGCGGGAAACTCCCACGCTGAAGACGCTGGCGGCGGGGTGGCGCGAGCCGCTGCGTAGCATCGAGCGGGTGCAGCAGCAGTACCAAAAGCCGGTACTGTTTACTGAGTACGGCTACGAGAGCCGCAACCATACCGCGCAAGGACACTGGCAAACATCAGAAGAGACGAAAATTGTTAATATGGAGGCGCAGCAGCGTGCCTACCGGGTACTCTACGATACCTTCTGGGAGCAACCCTGGTTTGCGGGAGGCTTCCTGTGGAAGTGGTTTCCTAATCATGCCGAGGCGGGCGGAGAAGCCCATACCGGGTACACCCCGCAGAACAAGCCCGTAACGTCCGTCATTCGCGAAACCTACCGCCGCTAGTGAGTACGTGGGTCCAACGCATGAACGCGCTAGGACAGGCGCGAACGCCCTTCCTATTCGTTATCGACTTCGAGCAGCGGCAACCGCTGGTGCTGCCCTTATCAGACGTGAACCCGCACGACCTGCGCTACGATTTTCGCGGGGTTACCAATGGCTTGCCTCCGCGGTGGTCTGACCAAAACCTGGTTTTAAAGAGAAGTTGGTTGGATGCTGAGGTCTACCGCCGGTCGTTCGAGTACGTGCAGCAGCAATTGCACCAGGGTAACTCTTTTCTGGTGAACCTGACGTTTCCTACGGAGATAGAGATCAACGGATCGCTGCGCGACCTGTTCTGCCGCAGTCAGGCCCCCTACAAGTTATGGTGGAACGACGATTTTGTGGTGTTCTCGCCCGAAAGCTTCATTAAGATCGATGGCGATACTATTCGTACCTATCCCATGAAGGGCACCATCGACGCTACGCTACCCGATGCCGAGCACCGCATTCGGCACGATCCTAAAGAATTGGCCGAGCACGCTACCGTAGTGGATCTGCTGCGCAACGATTTGAGTCGGCACGCCACGCAGGTGCGGGTAGCGCGCTTCCGCTACGTAGAAGAAGTGGCTACGGCGGGCGCGCCCCTGCTGCAGGTAAGCTCTGAAATTACGGGTCAGTTGGCCTCCGACTGGCAGGGTTGGTTGGGCGATCTGCTCAATGATTTGCTACCCGCCGGATCAATAAGCGGTGCGCCCAAACCCAAGACCTTAGAGATTATTCGCACCGCCGAACTGGGTCCGCGCGGTTACTACACCGGGGTGATGGGACACTTCGACGGGGAGCGGCTCGACAGTGCGGTGATGATCCGGTTCGTTGAGCGGGTGGGTAAGCAGTACTTCTACCGTAGCGGGGGCGGCATTACGGCCCGCAGCATGCTCGAGGCCGAGTACCAAGAATTGCACGACAAGGTATACGTGCCGGTGGGGTAGGGCGCTGAAAGCAGTTGTAGAGAACAAAAGAAGCGTAGACTTTGAAGCTAAACAGATTGAGCTTACATTTAAAGGGAAAATTATAAATACAGCTATGCAGGCAGATTCAAACTACCCCTCTTCGCCTTCTACCAAACTGAATGCGGTGCAGCAGCAATTGCTACAATTGTTTTCTCAGAAGATGGGTGACCAAGAGTTAGCGGAAATACAAGATCTGCTGACGGCCTACTACGATAACAAATTGCAAGACTCCTTTGATAAAGTGTGGGAGGAAAAAGGCTGGGACACATCAGTATTTGATGATTTCCTTGCCGAACACATGCGCACCCCCTACAACAAGCAGTAATGAAAGTTGTGGTAGACACCAACTGCTTACTGGCTTCTTTCTCAAAGAAATCTCCCTACCGATGGTTATTCAACAGCATTTTACACGGTGAACTCACCCTGGTTTTCACTACTGATATTTTGCTAGAGTACGAAGAAATTATAAGTAGAGAAACCAGCAGAGAGGTTGCTCAAAACTTGGTTAAGTTACTAATAGACTTGCGCGCTCGGGAGCAGATAGAGGTTTATTACTTTTGGAATCTGATACCACAAGACCCAGATGATAACAAATTTGTTGATTGTGCTATTGCTGCAAATGCTGACTATCTGATCACGCACGACCGGCATTACAACATACTTCAAACTGTAGAATTTCCGAAAGTAAGAGTTGCTACTCTACCCGAGTTTCTGTCTATCTTCAACAGATGGAAGAAAATTGGCTATAGGTAAGTAGCTGATCTTTTATATCGCAGCGGGGGCGGCATCACGGCGCGCAGCATGCTCGAGGCCGAGTACCAAGAACTGCACGACAAGGTGTACGTGCCGGTGATATGATGTCAAATTGCCTGAATTATCTTTGTTTTTAGAATGCAGCACCTGCTAGAATCTCTCAAACTGGAGGATGGTGTCTTCAGCAACTTACCCTACCACGAGCAGCGCCTGCACCAAGCCCAGCTTGCACTATTCGGCCAGGTTACCATCTGGTCGCTAGCTCATCACCTTAGCGTTCCTGACTACGCCCAGCGGGGAGTGTACAAGTGTCGGGTGCGCTACGGAAGGGCTATTGAGCAGGTGGAGTTTGTTCCGTACCAGCTGCGTCCGGTTCATACGCTGCGTCGGATACATTGTGACTCAATAAACTATGCTCATAAGTATGCCGACCGCCGCCCGCTTAACGAGTTGTTTGAGCAGCGGGAAGGCTGCGACGACGTGCTGATCATTAAAAACGGACTAGTTACCGACACTTCGTACGCTAATATCATTTTTTACGACGGGGCACGGTGGGTGACTCCGGCCCATCCTCTGTTACATGGCACCCAGCGGCAGCATCTGCTCGACGTAGGGCTGATCCAGGAAGTAGTAATTAAAGAAGGGGACCTGCAGCACTTCCAACAATTCCAGATCATCAATGCTTTTCACACATTTCCGGGCGCTTCTTACTTCGTATCCGGGATAAAATAGGGCGTCGGTTACGTAACTTTTGCCTGAGGGTTGCCAAATTATCCCAACTCAATGCCTTGCACTACACATTCTGGTGGTGATTCAGAAAGTATGATAGTTCAAACGAATCCAAAATTGATATAAAAGAAAGCGAGCTCAAAAGCGATAACATGATTTTCCATCTTCTTGGAAAAATTACACGACCGACGAAATGCTCTT
>JBASAY010000007.1:0-69747 GCA_049650865.1 Tunicatimonas sp. | reverse complement strand
TGCACCAGCGTGTACTGAAACATGCGCGGCGTGATGCCCCGCTGCCGCACGGTACTGATCTTCTCCGTCAGCACCGCCGTGTCCACGTACTTATCAAACAACTGCTTGCTTAGCTGAATTTTAGCGTCGTTGTCGGCCGTCACGTACGAGTTGATCTGCGACAGTTGGAAGGCGGTGTTGTAGGTGTTGGCCGACACCGACAGGATCGGCACCAGGTTCGGCAGCCCTTCCAACAACTGCCGGATGGGTTCGTCGGGGTTGAGTTGGGTGGTGAGCAGCACCCCGGCAATGGCGGGGTAGTTGTCGGACTGGTGGGCCTGAAGCACACTAAGCAGAATGTCACCCCGGTCGCCGGGAGTAATCACCAGACAGTTCTCGGTGAGGTGGGGCAGGTAGTTTTGCAACTGCATGGCGGCCACCGAGTAGCGACGCGCCTGCCGGTCAAGCTGGTCACGACCGTAAAGCACTTCAGCGTCCAGGGCTTCAGCGATCTCGCGCACGGTGGGGCTTTGTAAAACGTTGTTCTGCGGAATCACCGACAGCAGCAGGTTCTTATCCGGCAGGGCGTTGCGCAGCGCCAGCAGCAGTTCGTGCGACATGGCGGGTTGCGCCCGATTCACCACCAAGCCCAGGATCGGACACTCCCGTTCCCGAAACGAATCGTAGGCCAGCCGCAGGGGACTGAGCACATCCTCCAGCGAGCGGTCCAGGTCGCCGCGCCCCAGGATAAGCACCGGGCAGCCCAGGTTTTTGGCGATGTCTACGTTGATGTTCACATCGAAGGCGGCCGCCTCATCGGTGAAGTCGGTGCCCTCGCAAAGCACAAAGTCGCACGCTTGCTCCACCGCCTTGTACTTCTCAATAATGGTGTCGAGCAGTTCGTCGTAGCGTCCGTTGGCCAGCATTTCGCGCGCCTCGCGCTTGTGGTAAGCGTAGGTGGCCTCATAGGGAAGGTCTAGCTTAAAATGGGTGAGCAGCAGATCGATGTTCTTATCGCGGCCCGGTTCCGAGGTGCGCGCATCGCCGCTGATAATGGGGCGGAAGATGCCTACCCGCTGGGTTCGGCGGAGCACGGTTTCCAGGATTCCCAGGCAGAGCAGCGACTTGCCGCAGTGGGCTTCGGGAGTGGTGACGTAGACGGAGGTGGGCATAAAACGATTGTTAAATGGTTCGATTGCTCAATTGTTGACTTGCGGAAGGGGTTAGGGAGGAAGGGAAAAGGGAGGACGGATAACGGAAATGGGACGTACGCTCTACGCTTCCTTTTCCTTTCTCCGTCCTTCATCCTCCTTATCACTCGTTGGCGGGCAGTCCGATCAGGACTTCAGCTTCGGCGATGCTCTGTTCCATCTGCTGCTTCACTTCTTCGATGGCTTCCTTCTGAGCAAGTTGTCGCTGGATTAGCCCGACGGTGTCGGTGAGTTCGGTAGCGTTGAGCTCGTCCTGATAGTCGGAAGAAACCTCGTCCAGACCAGGAACCTTCTGCACGCTGCGCATCCACTGCATCATGGCCTGATCGGCCTGTTGTAGGTTCTCGATAGCCGTCTGCATCTGCTGCAACGAATCGGCGTAGTCTTCCTCCGGCTGTTCCTGCATAGAGGTTACGCGCAGCTGCAACTTTTGCCGTAACTGCATGATCTCATCCATACGGGGCATCACCTCGTCGTGCACGGCAATGGCCTCGGCGTAAATCTCCTGCGCCCGCTCGAGGGTAGGGTCGGCCTCGGTGGTGGTGGTGGTTTGGCAGCTACTGAAAATAAGAGCTATACTAAGAAAACTGAAGAAATATCGATTCATAACTGAAGTGATTTGGATAATAAACTGATCTACCCAATTAGTGTTCGGGAAGCCGGAAGAGGTAAATTAAAAGGTACAAATTAAACCAACTACCCAGCGATCCTGGGCGTTGATCTCGGCAATCTGATCGCTGTTCATGCGCTGCCTCACCGGGTTTTTGTAGGTAACCCCGAGTGATACGTTGCGGTAGAATCCGTCCAAACCAGCCTGGGCGAAAAGCGCGTCGCCGCCGGTGTTGACCTGCCGGATGTCCCGTTCGGTGTGCATGGCCGCCCGTTCGTAGTACATACCGACGTGCGGCAGCACCGACCACGCCTTCATCTGCTGCCAGTAGAAAAACTGCGCCGAGGCGTTCCACTGGTTGCCGAAGCGGTAACCTTCGGGATTCGCCGTATTAAACTGGTGCGTGGTGCCCAGGTTGAGTCCTACTTTCTGGTAACGAACGGTGTACAGTAGGTTAGCTACTGCATCGTAGCTGCCGGTTCCCAGCTGAAAATTAGGATTCACCAGTTCGTCCTGATCCTGCTGCCGGAAATCGCCGGTGGGTAGTTTGATGCCTCCCCCGGCCAGCAGCGTGTGCCGCCAGGGGTTGCCCACGTCTTCACCGGTGTTAATCAGCGTATAGTTGGCAATCAGCGAAACATCGCCCAAGCCGGAAGCGGTAACCCGCTGGTGACTACCGCGCATAAAGTTCATGGAGTAGGGCAGTGAGGCGAAAATCTGAACGCGGGGAGTGACGTAAAAGCGTCCCCACAGTTCCAATTGATGGTACATATCGTGCGAGTATTCGTCCTCGAGCAACCGACTGATATGGTTCATCTGCGCCGAGAAGACACTGTAGTGCCAGCGGATTCCCACGAAGTGCTTGTCGAACTGCGGCAAAATACCAAAGTAGTTGCTTCCCAGCGAGCAGCCGCAAACGTCGCAGGCGTAGCCCGCGGTAGCACTCACGGCAAGTAATAAGGTAAAGACTAACTTTTTGTGTTGCATCGTGTTAGGGATTATTCATGAACCGGCGGTCGGCCGTAAATTCTCGGTCACTCAGGGTCTTTAGAAACGCAATGATCGCTTCCTGCTCGGCTTTGGTCATCGGAATGCCCAATCGGTTACCGCCTCGCAAGGCCGAATCGAGGGTGGGCGAATCGAGCACGCCCCGAGCGTAGTGCTCCAGCACCTGCTCTAGCGTAGCGAAGCGGGCGTTGTGCATGTAGGGAGCGGTGCGGCCCACGTTGCGCAAACTCGGCACCCGAAAGGTACCCCGGTCGGCAGGATGCTCGGTAATGAGCGCCCGTCCTTCGTCCCGAAAGGTGCTACTGATGCCGTTGTTGCGGTAGCTAAAATCTGAGAACAGCTGACCGGAGTGGCAACTGCTGCACTTTTCGGTAAATAGCTTTAGTCCCTGCAGCTCATCTTCGGTAAGCCCTTCGCCGGTGCCGCGCACGTGGTCGTCGTACCTAGAGCGGTCCGAGACCATCATCACCAGAAACTGGGAGAACGCCTGCAGCACGTAGGGCGAAGTGATAGTATCGATGCCAAAGGCTTGCTCAAACAGGGCGGGATAGCGCTCATCCGCGTTGATTTTCTTGACGACATTCGCCAGCGACTCATCCATCTCCAGTACGTTCTCGATGGCATTGGTGGGGGTAAAGTCCAGGTGCGTAACGCCGCCGTCCCAAAAGAACTCTCGCTTAAACGCCAGGTTGGCCAGCGAAGGCGTGTTGCGCGTCCCGATCCGGTCGTTTACGCCGATGCTCAGTGGGTGTTGCTGCCCGTCGGCAAAGGCGGTGGCCTGAATGTGACAACTGTTGCACGATACCGAACCGTCACTCGACAGCAGTGGATCAAAAAACAGTCGCTTCCCCAGATTAAACCCATCTTCGGTCACCGGATTGTTATCGAAGGTGTAGGTAGGTTCCGGAAAGTGATCAGGCTTCACAAAGGTAAAGTCCCGATTCACTTCTACCGCATCAGTTTCGCACGCGCCCAGCAGTACGGCGCCCAGCAGCAAGAAATATATCCGCCCAACGCTGCTCCGTAGAACCGCAGTAGGCAGATACCCAAGTTGCCCCTTCCGGCTACTGATGAACATGGTCGATGCTAAAGGCAGTAGGAATCTGATCGGCAAAGGCTTGTCCTGGCTTCGGGGAGTGCACCGAGTAGGTTTGGGAGAAGTCGAGCTTGGCCCCGTCTAAAATTTGAAGCACATCGAGCACCACGTGCGCTTCGGGTTTCAGGTCGTCGCTCACCGTTACGCTCGTTCCGAAGTCCAGCGTTACCGTTCTGATGTTGTTGACAAAGCGATCGCTGTTAGGCACGCTGGGGTCAACTTCCTTCCAACCCCCAACGTGAAGGGCAAAGGTGTTCGGCTCGATGGTAAATCCATCGCCCTCTACCTTTTGCTGCGCTGAGGCGGCGGCGGTGCCCTCGATGCCCAGGTTGATGTAGCCCGCGTTCCAGTTCCAGAACCAGGCCCCTTCGGCCGGGTCGAGAATCCCGCCCCCGGCTCCTTCGGACATGCCTTCTTCGGGAATGCCCAGCGTGAAGGTGATCTTGTTGTACTGCCCGGCAGGCACATCCTTCAATGATACGAAGTGAGAATAAGCCTCGGATTCCTGTACCAAGTAGTAACCCTTCACTTGGTCGGCATCAGGACTCACGTTCATGTTATCTTCGTAAACGGTTCCGTCGGGACCCTCCAGTCGAATGCCGCTTATGTAGTAGCGGAAAGTAGACAGGTTAAAGGCTTGTCCCGCCCCAGTGGTGTAGCGATAGTTGGTATCACCTACGGGATCAAGCTGCATCGCCTGGTCGCCTACGTAGTTGTCAAATTCTACGGAGAACGCTCCGGTGGTTGCCGGTGCTTCGTCGTTTTCCTGGCAGGCGGTAAATAATAGAATGATTAGTACTACCAACGGGTAGTATGATAAATTTTTCATAATATCAATTAATTAGGTCGAGTAGCGGTGGAAGTAGTCTTGCTAGCTAGGGCAACGCCGTTCAGACGATACCACGCAGTAGCTAGACAGTCACCGCTGCTTCTTGAAAATCAGATGAAGAAGAAACAAACTACGCCATGCCGCCACGATTAGCAGCACTACGGAGTAGTGTTGAACCAGAAAGGGTAAGCGGTTATCCTTGCGGGGGATGGAAGGGGGCATCGGGGGTCGCCCGGGGAGCAAGTACGCGGTACGGAGCGTACTGCGGAGAACATGATGCTAACAGACGGGGCGCCCAAGGGGTAACCGCGTGAAAATACACCGAAATGTCGATCTTGCTAGCAAACGAAGCCTGGCCCTCGTCTGAGGTGGGCAGTTGTTTTTTCAGAAAACAGATACCCCCGCACACCGTGATGGGCTCCTGGGGGTTTTCGCACAGCACCGTCGCGTAATAATCCTGGTTAAGGCGGAAGCTAACGTAAGAAAGCGGCATCGCTAGCATGTTAAGGGCTACGGTAACAGCAAGTAGGAAGGCGATGTAAGAGCGATGATCGGCCATTGCCCTAAATGTAAGCGGCCCGGCGGGAAAACACAAGCGGAAGGTTGCTTTGTCAGTGACTCTTTAAATCACTGACCCGCGCGTCCGTTGCAAAGGGTGATGTCCTGGTACCGGGTGGCATCGGTAGCGGCGTAGTTGCGTCCAATGTTCGTTGCCCCCAGGATCACATCTTCCCACGGTCCGGCTTCTTCGAAGTGCACCTTCAGACTACCGTCCATACTGGCGAACTGGTCAAAGGTCAGGGGAGAATCATCGTAGAGGTGGTCTAGTCGGGTGATACTTCGGCTCTTGCCGCCACCCGTGTCCTCCAACGGACTGAGCCAAGCGGCCACCGGCTGGTCGTCGGAAAGGCCCCCGTAGTGCAGATGCACCGGGTGGATAGCACCCTCGGCGGTGCCGGTTAGGTCAACCGTAATTTCTACCGACTGGTCGGTACGCTCCCGGACGGTCAGGTAGCCCGTGGTGGCTTGGTCAAAGAACGAACCCTCGATGAGTGGGTAGCTCAGTTCCCGGCCGGTGTATACGCTACTTTCTTCGGACTGGCAGCCCCAGGTGAAAAAAGAAAGAAGTGTAACTGTGAAAAATGTTAATTTCATAGAGGTAAGTTTACTCCTAAGCTACGAAAATAATTCAAGTATTGCGCGAGAGCTGTAAAAGTAAAGTTTGATAGAACCATTAAGCAGGGCATGAAAAGCAGGGTTGACCTCATTTTGTATTTCTCACTGATGCTGGCTAGCTTTGTTTAACAATCAAACTAACCTACTATGAAAAAGCGCACAATCAAAATAGCCATCTTACTATTTGTTTTAGCTGCCATACTTATGCTACTTAACACTGACTGGGATAAAGCAACTGATGATGCTCAGCGAGGCTTTGAGGATGGCTATGAAGAAGCAAGTGGAGAAAAACCGTAATGTATGATAAAAAAGGGTGCGGGATATTGTCCAAACCTCTTCTATTAAGGGAGCGTAGAAATTTAAATGTACCCAAACATCCCACCGTTTTTATAGCCCAAGGATTAGTATGTGATTAGCGTCTGTTTTGCCGTCATTCCGGCCGTAGCGAAGCGTAGAGCTGGAATCTCCTGCTACGAAGAAGGAGATTCCGGGTATTTTCTTCCACTTCGCTACAGAAAACCCCGGAATGACGGCTTTAAACGATTTTTTTGAACGCTAATCACATACAGGGATTAATTCCTGGGCTATGGAAACAGCGACGAAGATTTGTTGAGTAGGTTATTATTTCAAAGCTCCCTAAACACTTCTCTTCATCTCTTAAATCAAATTCAGAGATGATTTAACACACATGAATCTACCTCTTTTGCTATAAGTGAGCGTAAACCAGCTACCCCAAATTATTTGTACGCTGATTTTGTCATTTTCTTACGCAGGAAAAAGGCTGTTATAGCAGCGGTTAAGCCTGCTAAGCTCGAAAGAACGGTATACGCAATATCATAATCATTCATCTTCATCCACTTGCTTGTAACGGGCTTCTCGCACCCTGTCTTCGGCCCGCCACCCTGCCTCATCATTCATCAATCCGCCCCTTCCATCTTCCGAATCAGGTTCAGGGCTGATCCGGCGCGTAGCCACTCAATCTGGTTCTCGTTATAGGTGTGCTTGGTTTTCACCAAGTCTTCCGAACCATCGGCGTGGGTAAACTTAAGCGTTACCGGTTTGCCGGGTGCCATCTGGTCCAGGCCCACCGTTTCTACCGTATCGTCTTCCTGCACCTTGTCGTAGTCGGCGGGGTCGGCAAATGTCAACCCGAGAACGCCTTGCTTTTTGAGGTTGGTCTCGTGGATACGAGCGAATGATTTTACCAGCACCACGCGCACACCCAGGTGGCGGGGTTCCATGGCCGCGTGCTCGCGCGATGATCCCTCACCGTAGTTCTCATCACCCACCACAATAGTAGAAATGCCCTCTTTCTTGTAAGCGCGCGCGGTGTCAGGTACCTCGCCGTACTCACCGGTGAGTTGATTCTTTACCGTATTCGACTTCTTATTGTAAGCGTTGATGGCCCCGATGAAGCAGTTGTTAGAAATATTGTCCAGGTGACCGCGGTAGCGCAACCACGGTCCGGCCATAGAAATGTGGTCGGTGGTGCACTTGCCGTAGGCTTTCAGCAGCAGCCGCATTCCTGTAATATTCTGCCCGTCCCACGGATCAAAGGGCGTTAGAATTTGCAAACGGTCCGAATCTTCGGCCACCACCACCTCAATACCGCTTCCGTCGTCGGCGGGTTCTTGGTAACCGGCGTCTTCCACGTCGAAGCCCTTGGGAGGCAGCTCGATACCCTGCGGCTCATCCAACATCACTTCCTCTCCGTTTTCGTTGGTTAAGGTGTCTTTCAGCGGATTAAAGGTAAGGGTGCCGCCGATGGCCAGCGCCGTCGTAAGTTCGGGCGAGGCTACGAATGAGTGGGTATTGGGGTTGCCGTCGTTGCGCTTGGCGAAGTTGCGATTAAATGATGTGACGATGGTATTCTTGCGGTTGGGATCGTCGCTGTGGCGCGCCCACTGCCCGATGCAGGGGCCGCAGGCGTTGGCCAACACCACGCCGCCCATCTCTCCAAAAGCCTCCAGCAGCCCATCGCGCTGCACGGTAAAGCGAATCTGCTCCGAGCCGGGCGTCACGGTGTACTCGGACTTGGCTTTCAGCTTCTTGTCCACCGCCTGCTGGGCGATAGAAGCCGCGCGGGTAATGTCTTCGTAAGAGGAGTTAGTACAAGAGCCAATCAGCCCTACTTCAATTTCTTCGGGCCACTCGTGCTCCTTGGCGGCTTCAGCCAGCTTAGAAATCGGCCAGGCCAAGTCAGGAGTGAAAGGACCGTTTACGTGGGGTTCTAGTTCCGACAGATTGATCTCGATCACCTGGTCAAAATACTTGTCAGGATTCTGCACCACGTCGGGGTCGGCGCGCAGGTGCTCACGAACTTTTTCGGCCTCGGCGGCCACGTCGGCACGGTCGGTGGCTTCCAGGAATTCTTTCATCTTATCGCCGTACTGAAACAGCGAAGTGGTGGCTCCGATTTCGGCACCCATATTACAGATGGTGCCCTTGCCGGTGCATGAAATGGCGTCGGCTCCTTCGCCGAAGTACTCCACAATGGCTCCGGTGCCGCCCTTTACGGTAAGGATGCCCGCTACCTTCAGGATCACGTCCTTGGCCGACGTCCAGCCGCTGAGGCGTCCGACAAGGCGCACGCCGATTAGTTTAGGAAATTTAAGCTCCCAGGGCATACCAGCCATCACGTCCACCGCGTCGGCTCCGCCTACGCCGATGGCTACCATACCGAGTCCGCCCGCGTTAGGAGTGTGCGAATCGGTGCCGATCATCATCCCGCCGGGGAAGGCGTAGTTCTCGAGCACCACTTGGTGAATAATACCTGCGCCCGGCTTCCAGAAACCGATGCGGTACTTATTAGAAACAGAAGAAAGAAAATCATACACCTCCTTATTAGAGTTGATGGCTTTCTTAAGGTCATCGTCGGCGCCCACTTCGGCCTGAATCAGGTGATCGCAGTGCACGGTGGAAGGGACGGCGGTTTGTTCTTTGCCCGATTGCATAAACTGCAGCAGGGCCATCTGGGCGGTGGCGTCCTGCATGGCTACGCGGTCGGGACTAAAATCAACGTAGGCGCCGCCACGTTCGTAGGCTTCGGTGGGCTCGCCTTGGTAGAGGTGGGCGTAGAGGATTTTCTCGGCTAAAGTAAGGGGCCGACCCACGAGTTCGCGGGCTTTGGTAACGCGGCTCTCGAGTCCTGCGTAAACTTTCTTTATGGTGTCAATGTCAAATGCCATGGTGTGGTGGGGTTATGAACTTTTAGATAACTAAACGGTAAATCTACGTAAAATGATTGGGGGAACGAAAAAATGCCGGTAAGAAGGATTTAGAAGCAGATTACAGGTGCCTAACTTATAGGTAGTGGAAATTTCGCGCTTTACTTCATCTACTACCTAATAACAATTGCTTGACTAAAGGATAACTTGGGATAATGAGCATGTAACATAATTGTAATTATTCAGTAAAAATTTTGAATATAACTTATAATTATATAACTTTGACTCAACGTAAGTTTAAAGATATAAAACATGATTAACGCAGAAAAGTATCCCGAGCTAGTCACCAAACCCGTTTGTGCCGAGCAATTTTACGAGGAGTTTAAGGGGAAGCTCCCCGAAAAGAGTCTTCTGGCTGGTTTCAACTTCGCGCTCTGTTGCGACAATTTTCACTACGCCTTTAATCGGTACCTCCTTCATGAGGGAAAAAGTTTGTACCACGTACACCGGCACATCAGAACTTTTTTTAGTGACAATGCGCAGCACAAACGCCGGTTGGCCCTCTTTGGCATATTTACCAATGAATATACCGAAGCAACTAAGAACATGCTTCTGTCACGCGAGTACTACGAGCTGATGCCCAAACTGCACCATGCCGAAGAACAAGTACAGCGACTGGTAGAATCCCTTTTTGCCGACCTAAACGACCTACCGGAAGCGGCGGCTTAGGGCTTGTAATCGCTAATTAGTTGTACAGCGTAAGAAACTTTGTTAGAATTATTTTGGGGATTAGCGAACTTCTCTTGAAGGTTTGCGTTACTACTACCATACAATTTAGGTAGTAGTTTATATGGTAGAAGCAGAAAAGCTGGGTCTTGAAACCCGGCTTTTCTGTCTTTATACCCTTTTGGGTTTTTGAAAATTTCTTTTTTGTACGCTGTCGTCCATTCATAAAGGCTACACCAAGCGAACATCACAGTTGCTGTTTAGATCGGTTGTAACTCACTTTGTGACGTACGCATTTTGCTTTTCGCAATATTTACGATAAAAAGCTCCGGCTTTCCCTTTTTTTTTAGTAACTATCAGCTAGGATAGTACAATGTACTAAATCGGGTTTATTTAGCATCGTAACTATTAACCAAAGTGACTACCATAAACTACTTACTATCGCTTTTTAAGGCATTACTACTGTTGTTGGTATTGTCATCGCGGGGGCTTGCTCAGCCGCATACTTGTCACCATCACACTCCCTTTTCACCGCACGCAGCGGAGGTAGAGCTACCGGACGGCTCCACAATTCACTTGTTGGTGCGCGGTGATCCCAGCCACCACTGGACTGAAACTACGGATGGCTACACCGTTGTAAAAGATAAGCAGGGATACTACCAATACGCTACGCTCAGCAACGGCCGTTTGGTAGGCACCGGCGTGCTCGCGCAAGACCCGGAAGGACGATCGCTCGCGACGCAAAGAACCCTCCTATCACTTCCCCGTCACCAGACGCCCTCCCGGCTGCTCACCCCCCTAGACGCCTCTGCCGCCCGCACTGCGGCCAACACCCGTACCCCCGACTACTCGCCAATGCCTTCTTCCGGAAAGACACGGGTACTCGCCATCTGCGTAGATTATCCTGATTTACCGGCAAATAATACGATTGATGAATTTGCGCGCATGTTTAACGGCCCTAACAACGGGCGGCGGTCGTTCAGCCAATACTTTCGGGAGAACAGCTACGGGAAGTTGGACATGAGTGTGGACGTGATCGGATGGGTACGGGCCGAAAATGACTACAAGACATATAGCAACGGCAACACTGGTTTTTGGGGAGGTAGGCAGTTGGCCGCCGAAGCCATCAACGCCGCCAACGAACGGGGGGTAGATTTCTCGCAGTACGACAACGATAACGACGGAAGGGTAGACGGGATCATTATCATTCACTCCGGTCGGGGTGCCGAAGAGGCGGGGGACGATAACTTTATATGGTCGCATCGGTGGGCCATCGAAGGAAGTTACGACGGTAAAGAGGTAGACGATTATACCATCCAGCCCGAAATTCGTTCGGGCGAACGGGTAAACATCGGGATTTTTTGTCATGAGTTCGGTCATCTTCTGGGACTTCCCGATTTGTACGACACGTACAACGATAGAAACGAGCGTTCAAATTCAGGTATCGGACACTGGGGGCTGATGGCCTACGGGGGCTGGGCCGGTAGAGAAGTCGCTCCCGTGGGACTATCCGCCTGGTCGAAGAGCGCTTTGGGCTGGGCCGAGGTTCAGGATATCACCGGACAACACGGAGCGTATACCTTGCCCGCGGCCAGTAATAATAACCTTTTCTATAAAGTGCGAACGGCACACGCTAATGAGTACTTCTTGTTAGAAAACCGGCAAAAGACGGGAGTCGATACAGAGCTGCCCGGTTCCGGGCTGGCCATCTGGCACATCGATAGCGATAAAACCGAGCAGTATCCCCAGAGCAATCTGGTAAACGCCGATACCGACCGCAAGGGGGTCGATCTGGAAGAAGCCGACGGCCGCGATGAGCTCGACAACCTCACGGCGCACACCGGTGACGCGGGCGATCTCTTTCCCGGCACGATGGGAAACACGTCCTTTACTCCCCGCAGTTATCCTAACAGCGACACTTACGCAACGCACCAGGGTACTACCCGGAGCACCATGAATTTGGAGCACATCCGGGTGCAAAACGGGTTGGTTTCGTTTACCTACCAACGAGAGGGAGCCAGCGTGGGTAACTCGTGCGAGGATGCCACCATTGCGGTTCTGGGCACCAACGAATCTTCCAAGGCGAACCACTGGCACGAATTCACCCTGCCCCGCGACGGGGTAATTTCTCTGGAAAGCGCAGCGAGTGCTCGCAGGGTGAGGGTGTATACCGAGTGCGGGGAACGTCCGCTGGCGCAGGCAGAGGGCTCCTCCGTATCGTTGCCGTACCTGCCGCAGGGGCAGCGGCTGTTCATCCACTGGGAGTACGCGGAGCAACCTACTCGTCCTGTTACCTGGCAACTCAGCATGGAAGGGGCCGTGGCCCGCATCGACTCGTTGGCCCTGGTAGCGGTGTATCAGAAAATGGAAGGCGCGCGCTGGAGTAAACGTACCAACTGGCTACGGGGAAAAGTGGCCTCGTGGCAGGGAGTCCGTACCGAAGGGGGGCGCGTAACCGAATTGAACTTTGACCGGGCGGGACTTAAGAATAGCCTTCCCCAAGAATTCTATCAGCTATCTGCCCTTAAGAAGTTTACAGTAGTAGAAGACGAACTTTCTGGCGAGGTGAGTGCCGACTTTGCTACGCTTAGCCAACTAGAGGAAGTGCACATTGAAGTGCCGAACCTGCCGGTGCGTTTTCTAAGAAATATTGGGCAGCTAACCAACCTGCGCATACTCAAACTCGCTGGGGTAGCGCTAGCATCGGCCCTGCCGACCGATATTGAAAAACTACAGCAACTGGAAAGACTGGAGATGCCCAACGCTCAACTTACCGGAAGATTGCCGACCGAATTGGGCGAGCTAACGGCGCTACGCCACTTAGATCTTTCTGAAAACCAACTGGTTGGCGCTATCCCGCCCTCATTGTTTGAGACTGGCTTACGTTACCTTGATTTGCACGACAACCAGCTAGAGAGCCTCCCGACCAACCTGCTAACTACCTCTGCGCTTCAAGAATGTTACCTACAGAACAACCAACTGGCGGGGGGCTTACCGCGTGAGGTAAGTCGTGACACCGATAATTCTTTTACGTTGCATTTGGCCAATAATCAGCTAACGGGTTCCGTACCTTCGTCCTGGTCGTCGGTAGACTTCGAAGAATTACTGCTAAACGACAACCAACTGTCCGGTACTTTTCCGTCTCTACCCATGCCCCGGCGGTTAGATATATCGACAAATAACTTTACCAAATTACCTGCTTTTACGAACCAAAGGTCGTCCGCTGGCACCTTGGTCTGCCACACCAATCAACTTACCTTTGATGACCTGCTGCCCAACCGGCGCTTTCTGGATTGCGCTGATTGCTACGCCCCCCAGGGTGAGGTGGCGGTCAATATCGAACGCAACCTGAGCACCGGTGACGCATCAACCGTTCGCTTGCCGTTTGATGAAGAGGTAACCTCTAGTCGCTACGTTTGGTACCTACGCAACGAACTGGTGTATGATTCCGATGCCAATGCCTTGAGGATTAACTCATTCACGGAAGCGCAAGCCGGTTCTTACGAGTGCTTGGTGACGAACCCGTCCCTTCCCGAATTGACCCTTCGCGTAACGGGAGTGGTGCTAACGATCGAAGCCAAGCAATCCCAGGAGATCACCCTGGTTCCGGTAGGTAACAAACAGTTTGGTGATGCTCCCTTCCGGCTAGCCGGGACATCATCGTCGGGACTTCCGGTGACGTACCAAAAGGTAGAAGGGCCTATTGCTATCAACAACAACGTGGTTACCATCCAGGGGGCGGGCACCGCAAAAATTATGCTCTTGGTAGCGGGCAACGATGAGTACTCGCCCACCGAGCGGGAAATCACCTTTAGCATCGCCAAAGCCAAGCCGGTTATTTCCTTTAGTGAAGTAGCAGATAAAACCTACGGCGACGCGCCCTTTGTACTGGACGTCCGTGCGGATGATGACCTTTCGGTGAATTTGACCGTAACCGCTGGCGAGGTGTCACTAAGCAATCAGACGCTTACTGTAGAGGGAGCCGGGACGGTGCGCATTCGGGCTACCCGTCCTGAAGATGAAGACTACGAAGCCGCTGACCCGGTACTTATCACCTTTAACGTAGCCAAAGCCCCGCAGCTACTTACCTTCGATATTTTGGAGGACTTACCGTACGTTCCAGAAGAAGAAATCACTTTGTCAGCTTCCGCGTCGTCGGGACTTCCCGTAACGTACGAGGTGGAGCAGGGTGGGGTGGAGGTTTCCGACGGGGTGGCAGTGGTTCAGCAGGCAGGGGAAGTGACCATCGTTGCCAGTCAACCTGGTAATGAGAACTATTTACCCGCTACCCCTCGGCAGCGGTCGTTCTTGATTACCCGAGCTACCCAGCAAATCTTCTTTAGTGAAGTAACGAATAAGAAGACCACCGACCCGGCCTTTCTTCTGGATGCAAGCAGCAGCGCGGGTTTGCCCGTCGTCTTTAACATCGTAAGCGGACCCGCTACACTGAGCGAGGGGAACCAGGTCACGCTGCAAGATCAGGCCGGTGAGGTAGTGATTGAAGCTTCGCAAGCTGGTAACAGTAATTACCTTGCTGCCCCTACCGTCACGCAGCGAATCCTGGTACGATCAACCGACAAGGGTGATCAGCAAATCGTTTTGGGCCCTCTTCCTGACACCGTACTGGTCGGCGAATCGGTTTCAATAGACGCGGCTACTGATCAGGGCTTGGTACCCGAAGTAAGCCTGGACGGTACGGCGCAAGCAGATTTTACCGACGGCATCCTTAACTTTTTAGCAGCGGGCAAGCTAATTGTAACCATAAGTCATCCGGGTAACGACGACTTTAATCCGGTGTCGATCCAGCGGCAGATCATTGTGCTGGAGGTGCCGACGGCGCTGGAGCCCCTGGGACAAACCCTGGTCTTCGGACCGCCGGACCGTCAGTTTGGTGAATCCATTGTGATTGCTACCGCTCGGGGTGAGCGTCCCGGGGTGGTGGTTGAGGATGGTCCTGCTACGGTCGCTGAGGATGGCACCATCATAAGCACTGGCACCGGAATAGTCGTTATCCGGGTGACCCACCCCGGAAACAGTCAGTTTACCGCTTTAGACACGGTGCTGGAGTTTTTAATTACACGTGCCGTCCAGCAAATAAGCTTTGAGGCTGACGCGCTTACCGACAGTACCTTTCTTCTACGGGCGGAAGCCCCTTCGGAATTACCCGTTACGTATAGTGTTGATTCGGGCGATGGGGTCATCCGGGGCGATACGCTGGTGGCGCTCGCTAGTGGCGAAGTGGTAGTTACCGCCCGCCAGTTAGGGAACGAAAACTACCTGGCCGCCGATCCGGTAAGTATTACCCTCGGAGTAGAAATCGTGACGGCCAATGATCCTTTTGCATCCACTCATACTGTAAAGATATTTCCAAATCCAAGTAGCGATGTATTTTACGTTCTCGCTGATCCCACCGTTGCTGCCGTAAAATACCGGGTGGTAGATAGTCGGGGGCATCTGCTCAGTGAAGGAACGCTACAGTATCATCGCGCTAGCTTAGAGCTTGGTCATTTGGCAACTGGTACCTACATTCTTTATCTGGAAACCAGCCGAGGATCAACCTACCACCGACTGCTTAAGGAGTAGTGGGCTACTCAAAGCGTAATGAATCAATTGGATCGAGTCGGGAGGCCCGGTAGGCGGGGTAGTATCCTGAGAATAAACCTACCGCTACACAGATGAGCAGGGCGGTGACGATCCACACCCAGGGGACGATAAACTGCTCAACGTTCATCAGGCTTGCTACTCCGTTACCAATCGCGATGCCCAAAATCACCCCCAGCAGCCCCCCTAGCTGACAAATCACGATGGCTTCCATCAGAAACTGTTGCCTGATCCGTTGGGGAGTAGCACCGAGTGCCTTTCTAACGCCAATCTCTCGGGTACGCTCGGTCACCGAAACCATCATGATGTTCATTAGCGCAATCGCTGCCCCTAATAAGGTGATCAACCCGATGGTGAACCCCCCGATGCGCAGGTAGCCCGTGATCTCCCCGAGTTCTTCACTTAGCGACTTTTTCTGTTCTACCTCAAACGAAAGCTCTCCCCCGATGGGGTCTTGCCTAATGATGCGCATCAGGCTGGTGGCTTCACCCATCGCCAGGGGAAGACTTACCGTGCCGCTCACCGACACGGTGATGGTATAAGCCAGGTCACGCACCGCAACCTGCCGGGCCTTTATGATAGGAATGTACACTTTCCGGTTTACGTTATCCCCCGGTCCGGCCCCTTTCTCTTCCAGCACCCCTATCACCTTAAACGGTATGCCGAACAGCGAAACGCGTTGGTTGATCGGATCTTCTGTTTCCGTAAAGAGGGTGCCCACGATGTCAGCCCCGATAATCGCCACGTTGGTGCCCTTGTCAAGTTCAATAGCCGAAAAGTTTCGACCGGAGCTAAGGCGCAGTCCCTCAATGATAAGGTGCTGCTCATCGGTTCCTTCTACCTGCAGGTTCGGGTTAGTCCGCAGCGAACCTCGTTTTGCTTCCGCATTGCCGGTTACCCGCGTCCGCACCGAGGTATGGCCCGCCAGTTGGTAGCGTTTGGTAAACTGCCGGGTATCCTGGAAATCTAACGGAGGGTACGTTTTTTCGGCCCGGCCGCGCTGCCTGCGGTTGCCACCATCGCGTTCTTGCACCGTAAAAGAATTAACCCCGAGGCTAGCGAAACTGTCGTCGACCGAGGCCTGAATGCCGTCGATGGCGGTGAGAATTCCTACCAAAGCGGTGATTCCGATAGCGATAATCATCGCGGTGAGTACGGTGCGCAGCAGGTTATCGCGAATAGCCTTTACACTTTCCTGAAGGTTGGTGAGCAGATTCATGGGAAATGGTACACGGGGGGTAGCAACAAATCTAACGATTAGCTAGCGCCAATTAACAATAATGCTAGCGATTTTGTATTAAATTAGTAACTACTTCTGCTCTTTTCCTTTAAACTGTCTCTATGCGTAACGCTAATCTTTTGCTGATCTTTTGTCTTGGTGTTACTACACAACTTCGGGCTTCTTACTTAGTGATGCCCATGGACCAGGCACAGACCAACCACTTGAAGGCCTACGGCATTGCCTACTGGATCCTCCAGCAGCAACAAACCGTAGACTGGCTGCTGAACTACCGCGGGGGGACGTTCGCCTGCGAGTACGCCCAGAAGTTGGAAAACGAGTGCGTAATTCGGGGGGTGAAGTACGAAGTGATCTCTGATGCGCAGTATAACCAGATTGTGAGTACCATTGCCAGTCCATCGTCTAACATGGACCTGATGAAGCTAGAGAAACAACCGAAGATTGCGGTGTATTCACCCAAAAACAAGCAACCCTGGGATGATGCCGTTACGCTGGCCCTTACCTACGCCGAGATTCCCTACGAAGTGATCTTTGACGATGAGGTGCTGTACGATAAGCTGCCCGAGTACGATTGGTTGCACGTGCACCACGAAGACTTTACGGGACAGTACGGAAAGTTCTACCGGGTGTATCGCAACGCCCCTTGGTACATCGCTCAGCAACGCAGTTTTGAAGAAACCGCCAAAAAACACGGTTACACCAAGGTGTCGGCCCTAAAGCTGGCGGTGGTTAATAAAATCCGTGATTTTGTGGCCGGGGGCGGATTTATGTTCGCCATGTGCGCCGCTACCGATACCTACGACATTGCCCTGGCGGCCGCCGGGGTGGATATTGTGGAGTCTATGTTCGACGGGGATCGAGCCGATCCCAACGCGCAGTCTAAGTTAGACTTTAGTAATACCTTTGCCTTTCAGAACTTCCAACTGATTCGTAATCCCTATGAGTACGAGTTCTCGACCATTGATGTTGATCCGCAAACGCGGGGACTGACGCAGGAAAACGATTACTTTAACCTGTTTGACTTTTCGGCGAAGTGGGATCCGATTCCGACCATGCTGGTGCAGAACCACGAACGTATCGTGAAGGGCTTTATGGGGCAAACCACGGCGTTTCGAAAGGAGTACATCCGCTCTGACGTGCTGGTACTGGGGGAGAACAAAACGGTGGGTGAGGCCAAGTACCTCCACGGCGAGTTCGGGAAAGGCTTCTGGACTTTTTATGGCGGGCACGATCCCGAAGATTATCAACACCGGGTAGGGGAGGCGCCTACCGATCTAAATCTTCATCCTAATTCTCCGGGTTATCGCCTGATCCTGAATAACATTTTGTTCCCCGCCGCTAAGAAGAAGAAGCAGAAAACCTGATTACTGCAGTATTTCGGTTACCTCTTCGGAAGAAAGTTTGAACAGGCACAGGCGCGAAAAACGTCCTATTAAGAACGTTTCCGCGAGCACCAGCAATTCGCCCTCTTCGGTAAATTCGAAGTTGCCTAACTGATAAGGGGCGCTGATCCCTAGGTAGTGGGTAGCCAACAAGTTTCCGGTTTCCTGATCGTAAAAGAAAAAGGCCAGACGCTGGGTCTTGGTATGCGTGCCGTACATCGTGGTGGGTTTGCCAAGTAGCTGGGTGGTCTTTACGATTACCCGGGCGTTAGGAGCTATCTCCGGAAAGTTATTAGCTTCCAAGTCAGCACTGTTAGCCACCGCTTGGTAGTTTAGTTCGGAGGCAGGTAGCAGAGCACTTGCCTGAAAGGTTTGGCGGGCCAGGGCAAACTGGTTTCCCGTAATGTGCTGGGCAGCGCTCACGTAGCCTTCGCCCCTGAACCCATTCAGGGTGCCCAGCACTTCTCCCGACCCTGGATCCACAAAGTTTAGTGACAATGTGTAGTTGCTAAACCCGTTAAAGTAGTAGGCACTTCCGTCCGTAGTGGCTCCGGTGAAGAAGGGTAACTGCTGCCCGGTTCTACCCAGATGATCAATAATCGTCTCCTCAACATCTTCTTCTACGGCGTATTCGGCGCTCCAAGTTGTCGCAAATGTGGGCGTTAGTTTGTGCAGGGTGCTGCTCTTACTTTCACGATCGTATCCCATAATAAGCAGTCCACCGTCGGGGGTTTGTGATACGCCAAGTGGATACTGGATGCCTTCCAGCGTAGCTACCGGCTGGGCAGTGCCTGCGTTTATGTCTACCCGTAGCAACTCAGTGGCAAGGGTAACTTCGTTCATACAAATTATATAAATAGAATCGCTGATGACGATCAGCTGAGCGAGGGGGTTTACGTAAGCTTCGTCAACGCTAGTGTGCCAAGCAACCTGGCCATCTTTGTGGGTCTTTACTAAGTAGGGAGACCATGCCTCGGTAGCCGCTAGTAGCAAGTAGCCGCCGTCATTGGTCGGTAGAACGTCGAGTGGATCGTATTCCGACGAAAACCTCGGATCATCGTAAATGCGGGTAAAGCTCGCTTCAGGCTTAATATCCTCTTGGTTGGAACCACAGGACAATAGCGCGGAAATAGCACCAAAACACGCCATTATATATGATAGCTTCTTCATAATTAAAAGATGACCGGTTTGAAACTCTTGTCCGTCAAAAACTTTAGGGGGAAGAAAAAGCTAACCGTACCGCTAATAGCGTTTAAGCGGATATCGTCGGACACATTGCCTAGGCCGGCTAGTTCACGGGCGGCAGGGTAGCGGTTCTCAGCGTTAACGATTGTATTAAACCCGCGTCGGTACTCGGCATCCAACACCACCACAACTCCCCCAAAGTTATAGGCCATTCCACCTCCGAGGGCGTAGCCTAGGTATGATTTATTGTAAAGACCAGTAATATCAGTTGTTTGGGTAATGGTGAGTGCCGAGGCGGCCGACCCCGAGGCGTAGTCAACGGTAGAAGCATCTAGCGATTTACGTGCTTGAATGAGTCGTCCATAAACCAGACTAGCTTGCGCAAAAGGTTTAAAGCGTTGCAGCGGAATGCCGTAGCGAACGCTGAGAGGAAACTCTACGTATCCCAGGGTATGACGGTGGTTATGTTTTGCAGTGAGCTGATTTTCAAGATTTTCTTCATCCATCCAGTGGTAAGAGTACTGATACGAATACTTAAGTGTTGTGTACCGTGCGGAAGCGCATAGCTGTAGGGAAGGGGTAAGGGCTGCGGTAGCAGCTACTCCGCCACTAAATCCTAATGATACGTCATCTACTTGATAAGACTTGGTAAATTCAGATTCGGCAAGGGGAATCAGCTCGGAAAAAGATTGAACTACCGTTGCGTGCGCATAGGTAGTTCCGGTTACGAACCCCACGTACCACTGGGTATCCTCAAAATTGTGAACGGGCCGGGGGCGTACTCCAAATAAACCCTGCGCATACGTAACTCCTGAGAAGAGGCAACATAAAGCGATAGCTGAGGCGTATCCATAACATTTCATAGTAGCAATCAAGTTTGAAAGCTGATACTATACTACGCTACCGAGCAGCATTACC
Source organism: Tunicatimonas sp. (assembly GCA_049650865.1). Classification (GTDB taxonomy): domain Bacteria; phylum Bacteroidota; class Bacteroidia; order Cytophagales; family Cyclobacteriaceae; genus Tunicatimonas. Next base: position 49,619 of record JBASAY010000007.1, on the reverse strand, counting down.
TACCTTTGTAAGTAATTGTGATTGATGCAAATATTTGCAACCTCTTCTTTTTATCAAAAGCAAAAGTTATGTAACTTTAATTATGTTAATCAATTATTTTAATGCCCGTTGAACCCTTCACACCAAACAGCAAGATGATTTTCTCAACTTGGCAAAGCTAAGCGATAAAAATGTATACCGATTAGGCACTAGGCAATGAGTGCGTTATCCTTTTTAAGTTCTTTATGAATGTATTTATCCCGTCCTGCTTGCACTTTGGAATCATGGTTTGTCATCAAGATTCTTAAAATATTCTTTTTCAGTCTGTTGCTGTACATAGATCTGCGTTGTAGCAAAGCTCTTGTGACGAAGGTGCCGCTGCACGTAAATTGGATCTACACCTTGCTTAAGCAGTATCTGCCCAGTGGTATGTCGTAAACTGTGGGCAGAAACCCGTGCCGTCTTTAAACCAGCTTTTTTAAGAAATTTACCGGTATGATAGCGAATCTGCCGCGTGGTAAGCCCGGGGAAAAGTGTGCCTTTACCTATGTTGCTCAAATTGTACTCGTCTAAATATAACGCTAGAAAATAGGCGCACTCTTCCAGTAGTTGCACCGCCACCTTGTCTTCCTTGCCCTTGCCCTGCACGTAGAGCCTGCTGGCCGAAAAGTCCACGTCCCGGACCTTCAATCGGATGACTTCTACGGTGCGCAAGCCGCACCAGCCCATCAACGTAATGATTGCCTGCCACTTGCTGTCGGCAACACAGTCTAGCAGCCAGGTGCGGCCTTCTTCGGATAAGCCGTCTCGGTGAAATTGCTGTTCTAAGCGGGGAGCACGAATCTGGTCAATGCCCCGTAGCGCATCCAATTGATCCCGATCAAGCGAAGTGGATGTGTCCCCCTTAGGGCCAGCTACACCCGGCAGGCGGTCGTGGTGATCCACTACCCATCGGGCTAACCCCTTGATGGCCGACAATCGTACCTGTATCGTAAAAGGGGAGACCTGTTGTTTTCTCATCCAGTCCAGATATTTACGTACCGTGTTGTGCGAAAAACTAACCTGAGAACCTTTCGCGCGTTCTCTATCCATCCACAAAAAAAAGGCGTTAAGCGATTTGGTGTAGGTGATCTTGCTTTCTTCCAGCAGGTTGGCTTCACTCAGATAGCCTAGGATGAGTTCATTAGCTGCGGGTGGTACTTTAATTTGCTCCGGATCAGCAACTACGTGGGTGATCTGATGCTCGGCGGCGAAGCGAATAAACTTTCGTACCGGCGACACCAGACTCGGCCGCTGACCACTGGCGTAGAGTGAACTGCTTACCTGATCGATAGTTGCCCGGTGTTCGATGCAGTACTCCAGGTAGCGTCGCACAATGCGTAGGTAGTTGTTTGGTTTCTTTAAGCTCAGCGCAAAGTACTGCAAGGCCTGGCCAACCGTAAGAGTTTGTCCTATTAGATCGACGGCCTTTGTTGAGTCTCCTCGTTCTTCAGAAGGTTTGCGTTTGGAACTAGCAGCAGTTGCTAATGAAGAAGGAGGCTGAGACATGTGTATCTGATAATAGGTATTACTTTAAATCTGGTTCAATACAGTTAGCAACAAAATTAATTAAATCCGCAATTTTTTCAACAAGTCGGAAATAATAATTTCCGACTTTTGTTGAAATATATAGTTTTTTAATGGACTTCTGAAATTGTCGGCATAATATTGCGCTCCGGGCTGATTTTATGTGCAAATCGCGCCCTGTTCCAAGAGTTGGTCACGGCTACGTGAGATATCCGTGTATATTAGAGATTATTCTGATAGATACTTAAGGTTCGTGTCAACCGGGCCACGGCGGCACGAACCTTCGGGTAAAAAAATTATCAGGATAAAGTTAACTAGCGCTGCTAATGTTAAAACCCGTTTGCATGTAACTACCCATTATGTGATCTGCAGTTGTTCTAGAGCTCGCTTGAGCTGGGCAAATTAACGACTACGAGACAATGATAACAAGTTGTAAGTGAGGTTTACAGAACAACTGCTGGTGATACTTCGGAACAAAACGGTAATTCTTTGAGAACTGACGCTTAGATACCACGTAGCAGCTATCATCAGTTTGATTTTTCCATCTCTTGCGCCTACCAATATTGCGTAAATACTTTTGGTCTGTTAGGTTTTATGCTCTGGAAGATTTTTCATATTGTCTTACTTTAGCTTGTCTTTTCTCCTGTAGCATATCTACTAGGCTGATGTTTAACTTTTACTACTCCTCTTGAATTGAACCACAAATTAAATAAAAATACTGTTTAACATATTTGTAATTACATAACTATTGTTAGACAGCAATACCTCTTCTAAATGGAGAATTAAGTTGAATAACTTTTGTTCTCTTAATTAACTAGATGACCCCAATGAAGACTAAGAAGTTACTCTTCGGCTTTTGAAAAAACCAATACCGTATACGGGCCGATATCCAACACTCCATGGTAGAGCATTCCATCGATCTCTCCATCCTGACTTTCAATATCAAACACTGGCTGATCAGTAAACTCTTCAACGTACCCTTTCCAGTCGCTGTTGAATCGCAGGTGCCATTTGCCCGACTGCGGTAATCCAATGGTATAATCCGTGCGAGCCTCGTTGGCAAAGTTGATCACCACCACCGTTGTGTCTAAAGGGCCACCCGACTCCCATCGTTGGAAGGCTAATAGTTTTTGATCGTGGTTTACGTGATAGACCTGAGTGTGCGCCCCTCCTAACCCCCGAGTAGTATCTTCATAATTACGGCGCAGTTTGATAATATCACGATACATTCGTAACACTCCCGCATGCGACTCGGTCAGGGACCAGTCCAACGGGTCACCATCAGCGAACCATTTGTCTTCGGCAAATTCTTGCCCCTGGAACATCATCGGAATACCGGGCGCAGTGAATACTAAACCCGCCCCCAGAAAGCTTCGCTTAAGGGCAAAGTAGTTATCCGACTCACCCGGCCAGATTTCCTCATTAACCCGCGCTTTTCCATTAGCCACCTCATCGTGCGACTCGGTGTATATCACCCGCTGAAAAGCAATTTCCGACGAGAAATCTACAATATTGGTCAGCGTCTCCATATTGCGCTGCTGATCCTCAGGCTCAATGATCACCGCGCGGACGGGGTGCACAAACCCGCCCCACCACTGGCTACCAAACCCGGCTCCCCCATCACTAATCGACTTGGTAACTGATAGGTTATCCATCAGGTCTTCGGCAATAATTAGCTTGCGGGGGTGGCGCTCATTTATCTCGCGGTTTAGTTCCTGAAAGAAATCCCAAACTTCCGGTATATCGCTACCCGTATCGCCGTCCATTCCGTTGGCATTACGCATAAACATGGTACCATCCAAACGTAAACCATCCATTCTGAACTCTTCCAACCACATCAGCGCGTTATCACGCAGGTACTGGCGCACCTCGGGCCGACCGTAGTCGGGACGGGTAGCTCCCCAGGGGGTTTTTGCTCGCCAATCATTGTAAAAGTAGATCCCTCCCCCATCGTTATCGCTCCAACCGTCGAACTGCCATAAATCAATATCGCTCGGTCCAAAATGGTTGTACACCACGTCGAGAATCACCGCGATGCCAGCCTGATGCGCCGCCTTTACCAAATCTTTCAGACCGGTAATGCCGCCGTAACTTTCCTCGACCGCAAAGGGGTGGGCCGGGTTATAGCCCCAGGAATAATCACCCGGAAACTCAGTGATCGGCATCAGCTCAATTACGTTGATGCCTAGTTCTTGCAAGTAGGGCAATTTGTCGATAACACTACGAAAAGTACCCGGACGCTCGGGATCGGTAACGTGGAAGGTTCCGACGTGCATTTCGTAGATCACTACATTGTTCCAATAAGGAGTTTCGAACTGATCGTCCTCCCAGTCGTAGCTAAGGTCGGTGATGATCCCGTTACCCGCTGAGTTGGTAAGCATCCGGGCGTACGGATCGTTCTTAACGAGCGTATCTCCGGCTTCGGGGGTGATGGCGAACCTATATTCATTACCTACCTGGGCAGACTCAACCAAGGTGTACCAGTAGCCATTTTCTTCCGAATCCAACTTGTTTGCCTGATCATCCCAGTCGTTGAAATCACCGACGACCGCCACCTGCTGGGCGTGCGGGGCCCAGACGCGAAAGGCGGTGCCCTGATCGGTGAGGACGGCCCCCATACCTGCTACTGTAGTGTTTGATTTCCTCATAATTTTGTTAGTGTAGATAGCGAAAGAGTAACAACCCTCGGGGCGGGTTGTTGCTAGCATCGGGCTACTGAGCAAAATAAATTTTCAGCTAGCAAACGTCATTAATTCTTATGATTCTGCCATTTAGCTGAATCTCCTCACCAGACTGCTTATCCTGCATGGCCTGACCCAGCGGGGCCACCGTAGATATCACGAAGCACGTTGCGTCTCCTACCGTAATTTTTCCTAGTCCGGCCGCCAGGTAAAAGTAGCCTTCGTTAGTTTTAACTAAGCTTCCCGGCCCCACCCGGTGGGTAGTTTGCTTGGAGTTGATTTGGTGCAGCGCCTGTAGCTGGCGCTGGGCTGTAGAGCGCTGGCTGGCTTGTTTTTCCTGTTCCAGGTGCATCATGGCCCGTCCGGTTTCGTACTTATCGCCTGCCGAGCTTTTTGTTTCGTCGTTGGCGGCAAGCTGCGCCTCTCGGATGGCTGATTCGGCAGCTGCCAACTTTTGCTGTACCAGATGTAAACACTGTAGGTGGACTTCTTCTTTATTCATAGAAACACAAGGGGCGGATAGGATGTTGAAAACCAATCAACCGGTTAATTTTTTTGCAAAGTAAAGATTTTCTCAACGCAACCGCATGGCCAAACCACCACAATACTTAAGTAACTCCGCCGAGTATTTTCACACCCTTCACCTGGTATTCTACCTGATGGTGAGTGTGCCCCTGGTGCTATTCTGCGTGGTGTATTTGCAACGGATGGAAGCAGGGGGACTCTCTCAGGAATTTAGCTTCGGTGCGGTGCACAGTGTTGTGCTGGTCGGCATGTTACTAGGGGGTTGGCTTGCCTACCAGCATTACCAGAAGCGATTTAGCATCTATCATACTGAGCAGCCTCTTACTAACCGTCTACGCTTTTTTCACCGGGCGGCCTGGCTAAAGTACGGTTGGCTTACGATGACCAACCTGCTGCCGGTGGCTGGACTATACCTGACGGGCGAACAGTTTTTTGTGGCTCTCTACGCGGTAGCGCTCGTGCTCTTTTCTATTAATCGCCCCACGCTCAAGCGCGTAGGGAATGATCTAAAACTATCTGCCGATGAGCAAAGCAGACTCGCCGGTAACCAAGACCTGGATGCCGCCTGATCCGGACCATAGACTGAGACGGCACGTTCCGGCCAAAGCATTGCGTTACTGCATAACGCTACAGTGCATTTACGGCTTTTCGCTCCGCATCAGTCCACCGCGCCGCAGTAAGTGGGGCGACTATCGCTGTCGGAAGTCAAAGCACGGAGTGCACCACTCCATCAGCGTGAACGCCAACCTCAACATCTACGCTTTTTTGATCACGTATCTACACGAAGTAGCCCACCTACGCGCTACCCAACAGCACGGCTTCAATCTTCCGCCGCACGGTGCCCACTGGAAAAGCTGCTTTAGGCAGCTGCTGGTACCCGTTCTAACCGGAACCGTGTTTCCTACCGAAATTCTGGAAGCACTGCGGCAGTACGCCAAGAACCCACGTGCCTCTACCGGGGCGCACCCGCAGCTTACCCTGGCATTGCAGCACTACGATCGGCCTACCGCGCAAGTAGCTCTTAATTCGGTACCGGTTGGAAAGCAATTTACGTTTCGCTCGCGCCCGTACGTGAAGATAAAAGTACGACGTACGCGTGCCCTCTGCGAAGACACTCTAAACCGAAAACAGTACCTAATTCTAGAAACAGCGCTGGTTGATCTACCGGACTAACACCTTACGCCGTACCACATAATCGGCACTCTGCAGATGCAGTACGTAGGGACCGGCCGCTAGCGATCGGACGTCAATGATGATTTCGCCGGTATCAATAATTTGTGCGGTGGGGGTCCACTGTTTTCCGCTGATATCGTATAGGTGCAATCGCTCAACCAACACGCTATCGGGCAGCCGAACGGACAATTCGGTAGCCGTCGGAATGGGGAACACGAGCAGAGAATCGGAAGCGATTACCGGGGGTTCGCACCCCGCAGTTAGACGCACATCTACCGATGTCCGAACCGCACCTAAACGAGCGTACAATAGATCTCCCGGACACTGGGTAGCGCAACCGTCACGATGGCCGGCGATGGTTCCTAACCGAGAGTTAGCCGGATGAGATCGCACCGCCAGCGGGTCGAGCCCTTCTTTGTCTACCTTCCAGGCGGTGAGTCGCTCTAGGGTGACCAGTGAGGTATCGGTAGGCACTACTGTCGTGTAGGTTCCCAACAGACAAACGCCCATGGTACCGCTGTTTTGACCACAAAAGTGGGCACCCTGTACGTTGTCATTGTCTACCGACTGCGTCCCCGCGCTGCGCCCTTCAAACAGGGTACCGTCCGGGGCGATCAGGTAGTTGTAGCCGATGTCAGACCAGCCCCGGTCTCGGGTATGAAACAGGTAAATATTGCGCACCACGTTTTGGTAGTCGGTTAAGTTGTTAAAAGTAGCCGAGTGGTGCACAATGACGTGCGCTACCGAGGTGGCCCGTCGGGTGTAGGTGGGCGCGGGAAGTCCCGCCCGCCAGGTAGACTGCGGAATAAAGTCAGGCTCTTCGCACGCGGCAGTCAACCTTCGCTCCCGCTCGGTTCGCAGGGCGGTGCTATCGGCACTGCCCTGCCGACCGGCGCTAAAGAAAGAAAAGGTAACGGTGCCACGCAAAGAGGCTGCGTAAAAGGCTAGTTCGCGCGTCGGCGCGTCGAACACAATCAGATTAGCCTGTTGGTACGATACCTCCGGCGAGGTGTGTTCATCCAAACTCAAGTAAAAGGTGTCTTCCTGCACCAGCACGTACGCCCCCTCCAGCGTAGCATCCGGGGGGATGCGCAGCGACACGCCGGTGATCGGTTGATCGAGCGGCAGCGGGTAGCGTTGTGCCGGTATTACTTCGGCAGTGTACTGATGGTAGAAAGGAGGCGTAGCGCTAACTTCCTGTAGCGACAGCGTCGGGCTGTATTGTGCGTAAGCAGTTGTAAAAGCGGCAATAAAAAGTATACCTTGTAATCCGTAAAAATATAATTTCATTATAAGCGTATTGTATGTGCTCACAACGAACCACCAACCGGTAAGTTGTAGCAAATTATCTAATGACCCATGAAAAGAACCCTTACTTTGTTGGCCTGCCTGGTACTAAGCTGCCAGGGCGTGCCCTCGCAAATTGTCCCTTCGGCTAGTGTGCCCGAGGCCGACGACCGTCCCCTGCAAATTCTTACCACCGCCCTGCGCATTACGGTGCGCGACAACCTGGGCAACACCGTAGACAGCGCCGAGGTGCAAATCTTTAAAACCAAAGACGACTACGAGCAGGAACTGAATCCGGTGGGTGGCGTGCAATATACCGACCGTAAGGGACGAATTCGCTACACCGGGATTGAGGCCCGCGCCTACTACGTGAACATAGAAAAGGATGATATGAACAACTACGGGGCGGGCACCATGACCGAAGAGCTAACCCCCAAGCGAAGCAACAACCTAACGATTATCATTGAATGAACCAGGCCCTGCGCGACTTTCGGTTTCACCATCCCATTCAGGTGCGTTACTCGGACATGGATATGCTGGGGCACGCCAACAACGCGGTGTACCTCACCTACCTGGAGCTGGCCCGTTTGGAGTACTTTCGCGCCGCTAACGTACGCTCGCGTCCGAAGACCGCGCTGGTGCTTGCCCACGCCAGTATGGACTTTAAACAACCACTTACCCCGGACGTGGAACCGGTAGCGCACCTGCGGACCGTGAAGTTTGGTACCAGCAGTATGAGCATGGACAATATAATTACCGACCACGCCCACGAGCGCCTGTTCTACCAGGCATCGCTGGTGCTGGTAGCTATCGATACGCAAACCGGTCGGCCGGTACCTATTCCGGCTGATGAGAAACATAAAATTATTGACTATGAACCAGGTCTGGAATAAATTTCTGAATCTAAGCGCTTTGGCGTTGGTGGTGCTGGTTTCAGCCTGCAACACCCCCCAGGCGCCCGACTTTCAGGGGGTAGAAAACCTCAAGATCGACGTGCAGGGCATGAGTGGCGCGCGCATCAATGGCGACGCTAAGTTTTACAACCCCAACAGCAAATCGGTAACACTAAAGGGAGTCAATGTTGAGGTATCGGTTGAGAACAAGAAGGTAAAGGATATTGAGCGGGAGTACGACATTCGGGCTGAGCCGAACAGCGACTTCTCGGTACCCATCGACGTGACCATCTCGTTGGCCGACCTGAACATGGGTCTGTTAAGCACCGCCCTGAGTATGATCAACGGTGAGAAAAAGAAGGTACGCTACAAGGGCAAAGCCCGGGTACAGATGTACGGACTAACCTTCAACGTGCCCTTCGACTACGAGGATGAAGTGGACATCCAGCTATAGCTTGAATGCGGGGGACGATTTTATTGGCGAGATCAACATTCAAAATCGAGTTTGCCAGTGGATGGTTACCTCATACCGAAAGGTCTAAACCTTCTTCAAGGGATGGTATATAGAAAATATGCACAATATGCATGTACGGATGTTACCATACATTTAAAATAAAATATGAAAAACAATCTTATAAAGATACTAGGAGATGTGACAATAAGCCTAGGAAAAGGAACTCTGTGGAGACCCTGCAAGAGCCAAAAGATTAATGAAAATCTTTCAGTTATTGTCAGTAAAGGGATGGTTAATTTGTACGTTTTCAAATATAAAGATGTCGTTATATGCTCAGATGCTGGTAATTACAACGATTCGAGACTTCAAGAAGAATTCTCGAAGTTGGGAATTGATCATCACGATGTCACACATCTTCTGCTAACTCATGTAGACCCCGACCATGCAGGATCACTAGACTACCAAGATAGGTATCATCACTTTCCTAATGCAAAAATCCTTGCTGGTAAGACCGAACTAGAAGTACTTAATAAGAGAATTCCTAGATTAACAAGCGGCTCTATAAAGCTTTATAATCCACTGGAAATTCATAGAAATATTGATATTCTTGGAGACGCTCAAGAGTTTAATATAGGAAGTGTAAAAGTGGAAATGTTTGTAACTACAGGTCACAGTCCAGGTCATATGTCATTTGTCTTAAACAATGAAATTTTACTTACTGGGGATAGTATGCTGTTGGATAATAAAATGAATAGACTGCCCTTCTATGCACCTTGAAATACAGACCATAGAAAAGCGAAAGAATCGCTAGAGAAGCTTCAGAAACTCACAGAAATCAAAGTGATATGTACAGCGCATACGGGATTCTTAAAAATAGAAGAATAAACGCATGGTAACACGGTATATGAAATCATAGCCGCCTGTCGGCAGGCTACGCTTCATATACTAAACATTAACGGCAATTCTTTTAAAACAGTAAAGTCAAAATGAAACGAAATGAAATGAAAATATTAATGATAGTGACTTTTCTTCTACTTTGTCTTTCCTTCGGTGACACGTATGGTCAAACCAATAGCAGATTGGCAGCAAGAATTGATAGTTTATACGCTGTAGACCAAAACGTCCAAAATAATATACAGGAAGCTCTTCAAAATAAAGTCGCATTTGATACCATTCAGAAGCTACAGACAATTGAGAAGCAAGTATTTGACAGACACATACCGATCATAAAAGAGATATTTGCTACTTATGGCTACCCAACCGTGAAAAAAGTAGGCACTGATGCCTCGTACCATTATTTTGTTTTGATACAACATTCAGATAGTGATCCTGCTTTTCAATTGTCCATGCTTCCTATCTTAAAAGAGCTGTCAAAAAAAGGTGAAATTCCAAAAAAGGACTACGCTTATTTGTACGATAGAGTACAAAGGAACACTGGGAAAAAGCAGTTGTATGGAACCCAACTTTCGTTTGATAGTGAAGGTAATTTGTTTGACAATACAAACAAAATCATCATTCCTCAGGACTTGGTGGACCCTGAAAACGTTGACAAGCGGAGAAAAAAGATGGGACTTGAACCTTTAGAACAGTATTATGAAACTGCACTAAAGAGGGTTGGAAGACCCCGAAGGAACAACTAGAACAGCCGCTAACAGCAATTTTGCGTCAGCAGGGAGTGACGGACAAAACTTCGGCTTTTTTCATACTAAAATCTTTTCGCCAGTCTAATTAATCACCCAATAATCGTCCATATACACCTCCTTTAATTCCAGATCTTGCCCGTCCCAGGTAGATTGGCGCAACATCAAGTTTGGATACTCTCCGCTAAACCAATAAGTGTTGGTTTTATCCTGGTCTAGCTGTACGCTTACCCTCCACACTGGCATTTCACCAACGATATAATCCGTATCTAGCGAAAATTCGGTGGCCTGATCAACCGCAACGGTGGCCTCGTACACATTGGGAGTACTAGCCTTACTGCTCACCTGCGACTCGGCCACTCGGGCGGTGAAGTTGAGTCCTTCGGCGAAGTTGAGGGCGCGTAGTGAGTACGATAGCTGATCCTCAAACAACATATCGCCGTCTACGGTAGTCTCGCCAATGCCCTGACCGTCCCAGTAGCTGTTGTAGCCAAAAGTGTAGCGGTTCCCGTCGTTCACGAAGTACTTTGCGGTGGTGCCGCACCACTCTTGCGAGGTGTTTACTAGCTTGTGCACAGTGCCCGGCTGGTTACGCCGAAAGAAAAGGCTGGTCATGTAGTGGTAGGGATAGTTATCAGTGGGAATTCGGGCGAATTTGTTCACCTTCATTACGTCGTATAAGTCGTCGCGCTCGTAATCGTCGGTCTTCACATTGACCTCCTCGTTAAAGGTTTCCTTTACCAAGATAAAAGTATACTCAAAGTCGCGGGGCTTCTGGTAGATAACGCGCTGGGCTTGGTACTTAGCCACCTCGGCGGTGCCCTGTTCCCAGCGGGCATCCATCGCCCAGTCGGTGTTGAAATAGCTCGCGTACTGCGAAGCTTCACGAGCGGTACTGCCTGAGCATGCACTTAAAGAGATTATTGCGCTAACTATAATTATTGATCTAATCATCTGATGGTCAGTGTTTTGCTAAAGTTTATCGAAAGTTAACTAAAAGCGATATTAGATCTACCGCATACTGATCAGGTCATCCTCATCATCGACGTCGGTGAGAGTGGGCAGCGTAAAATGGCGCAGATGGAGTGCTGTTACGTCCCGTAAGGTATCTTCCTTCACGGTAGACGTACTCCACGCTTTGTACGTAAATAACGGAGAATAGAGCCGATTCATTCCTAGTAAATAATATCCCCCGTCGGTCGACGGCCCGATGACTACGTCGTGGGTAGCAAGCTGGTCAAAGGCCTGCTTGATGATAGTAGTGCTCAGTTCGTAGCAGTCGCTACCAATAATGCAGATTCGTTGGTACCCTTGGGCAAACCCTTGACGAAACGCCTCATGCATTCGTTCGCCTAGATCACCTTCCCGCTGTTGGGCCTTTTGGTAGTGAGCACTGTCCCACAGATCATCAGTGAGTATCTCAGGAGTGTAGTAAACCGTCTTGACGACAGATAAGGGCTGCGTAATGGCTCGGGTGCGCTCCAGTAGCTTTAGGTAGATGCGTAGGGCTTGGCGGTCGCCAACGGTAGCAGCGAGCCGGGTTTTCACCTTTCCCAGGCGGGGGTTTTTCACGAAGATGAGTAATAAGTCCAAGATTGATGGTGGATGGTGGATGGTGGATGGTGGATGGTGGATGGTGGATGGTGAATACTACGGTAGACGGGTTGGAAGCAAGGGAGTTAGGTTGCAATTTCGTACTCAGTAGCAGTCAGTTTAGTGTCCAACTCATCTCTCTTAACCTTTTACCCTGTGCCCCATCAATCAGCTTACCGTCCTGTCCACCCGTCTTTCCCTAACAGTGGCACAAAGCTAAAACCCTGAAACGATTCTTGCATCACTTGGCCGTTACGTTTGGTGAGTCGCAGCATTTCCTGCATCTTACGGTTACCTACCGGAATTACCAATCGTCCCCCGTCCTTGAGTTGCTCAACCAGGGCCCCGGGCACGGTGGGGGCACCGGCGGTTACCACAATGCCATCGTAGGGAGCGTAAGTGGGCAGGCCCAGCGACCCATCGCCCAGCAGAAGCGTGGCCTGGTAGCCCAAGCGTCGCAGCACTGCTTTGGCCCGTCGGTGAAGCATTTTATTATATTCTATTGAGTACACCCGGGCTCCGAGCGCTACCAGAATACTGCACTGGTATCCTGATCCGGTACCAATTTCCAGAATACGATCGTCGGGCTTCACGCCGAGCAGTTCCGTCTGGAAGGCCACCGTGTAGGGCTGAGAGATAGTCTGTCCCTCCCCAATCTGGAAGGCCTTGTCCTGGTAAGCGTGCTCCTGAAAGGCATTGTCCAGAAAGGCGTGTCGGGGCACCGTCTCCAGGGCCTCCAGCACGCGCGGGTCGCTGATTCCCTTCGACTTCACCTTCTGCACTAGCCGCCGCCGCATGCCTTTGTGTTTGTAAAGGTCTAAAAACTGGGTCATAGTCACCGTCATTTGACCGACAAAGATACATTTAATCAGTTTGCTACCCATTCCGATCAGGCAGAATTCACGGGGGATGCCTTGGAAAGAAGTCTTCGGTCCGCTACATTGAGAATCGTTTAAGGTTAAACGTTATGAAAACTAAAAAGCGAAAAGGGGATAATTCGCTCACCACGCTCTTAAGTAAAAGTGCACGGCTGATGAGCAACCGCTTGAATAAAAACCTGTTAAGTCACGAGGTTACGGCTGAGCAGTGGGCCGTGTTGTCAAGTCTGTGGAAGCAAAACGGACAGACCCAGCAGGCACTTGCCAACCATGCCAATAAGAACAAGGCCAGCATCACGCACCTGATCGACAACCTGGAGAAACGCCGGTTGGTAGAGCGATTGATTGACGAAAGCGACCGCCGCAACAAGCTCGTTCACCTTACTCCCGAGGGAAGCAAACTGCAGGAGTCCCTTACCAAAGTGGTGAATAAAACGGTTAAAGAGATGACGGCCGACGTAGACAAAAAAGAACTCAAGCAGTGCAAGCGCGCGCTAAGAAAGATGGTAGATACCCTTTTGGAAGCCGACTCCACCAATTAAGTGCCCCACATTGTCAGTTTTGGCCTTACCAATAACCTTACCGGGGCAGGTGCGTTCTCAACCTTAGCTTCACTACCCGCCCATGGATCAGCCTACTGTTGCCCAGCTTCAGGCAATCGACGAACTACAGCACCTACCAACTTCCGCCCTTCAGTGGATCATCGATCACTCGGAGGGTATTTACCTGCCGCAGGGGGAGCACCTGTTTAAACCGGGGCAACCTATTCACCACCTCTACATTCTGCTAGCAGGCCGCATTCAGCTAAAGATTCAGCAGGGCAACCAACTCATTGAGGCGGGACGGTGGGAAGCAGGCACCATCTCGGGTATGCTTCCCTACTCGCGCATGGAGGCGGCCACCGGCTTCGGACTGGCGGTAGCCGATACCCACCTGCTCGCCCTGCACGAGGACCTATTTCCGGAAATGGAGCAGGTGAGTCGCGACATGGTGAAGGCGTTCGTGGGCGTGATGACCAACCGCACCCGCAGCTTGATTCGCCTGCAGCAGCGCAACGAGAAGATGATGGCCCTGGGCAAACTCTCGGCCGGACTGGCCCACGAACTCAACAACCCGGCTGCCGCCATTGTGCGCAGTTCGCGCGCCCTAAAGAGTCATCTGTCTACCACCCCCGAAAACTTCAAGCAGGTGATTACCATGCAGCTGACCCCCGAGCAGGTGGACGAGGTCAACAACATTGTGTTTTCACGCATCAACCAGCCCCAACTCGAAAAGCTGACCATGATGGAGCGCAACGCCCGGGAAGACGAGATGGCCGACTGGTTCGAGGATCAGGGGGTCAGTGACGGCTACGACATCGCCGAAAACTTCGCCGAGTTTGGCTTGCAGGTGGATGAGTTGGAACAGATCGGCGACATTCTGCAGGGGCAGCACCTGGGTCCGGTATTCCACTGGCTTAACAATGTGCTAATCACCGAGCGGATGGTGGGCGAGATTCAGGAAGCCTCGAGCCGCATCTCGGAGCTGGTGGCTTCGGTGAAGACCTACACCCACATGGACCGCTCGCCCGACCGGGTGGTTGCCGACATTCACGCGGGCATCGATAGCACCCTTACCTTGCTTAACCACAAGCTAAAGGAAAAAAACATTCAGGTGGTGAAGCATTACGAAGAAAATCTGCCCACCATTCCGCTGTTCGTAAGCGAGATGAACCAGGTGTGGACCAACCTGATTGACAACGCCATTGATGCGATGGAAAAGGACGGCAAGCTTACCATTAGCACCCGCTCCGAGGGCGATCACCTGCGGGTAGAAGTAGAAGATACCGGCAGCGGCATTCCGCCCGACATTCAGGCTTCGGTGTTTGACCCCTTTTTCACCACCAAAGCGGTAGGCCAGGGCACGGGACTCGGCCTGGACATTGCCCGCAAAATTGTTGAACAGCACCAAGGGAACATTGCGCTCGTGTCGGAACCCGGCCGCACCCAATTCACGCTGTGCTTTCCGCTAACCACCAACGCATGAAAAAGCCCATTATCTTCGCCATCGACGACGACCCGCAGGTGATCCGCGCCATTGCCCGCGACCTGCGCAGCAAGTACCGAGCGGAGTACCGCATCATGAGTACCGAGTCGCCCCAGGAAGCGCTCGACGCCCTGCCCGACCTCAAGAAGAAAGAAGAAGAAGTGGCGGCCTTCGTCACCGACCAGCGCATGCCACAGATGTTGGGCGTAGCGTTTTTGGCGGAAGCAAAAAAGTACTACCCCACCGCCAAGAAGGTGTTACTCACCGCCTACTCCGACGTGGACGCCGCTATTAAGGCCATCAACGACGTGCAATTAGATTACTACCTATCCAAGCCCTGGGACCCGCCCGAAGAGAAGTTATATCCGGTGTTGGACGATCTGCTCGGCGACTGGCAGAGTCGCTTTGTGCCCAGCTTCCAGGGTATCAAGGTGATTGGTTATCAGTATTCTCCTAAGTCGCACGAACTGAAGGATTTCCTGGCGGGCAATTTAGTTTCGTACCAGTGGCTGAACGTAGAGAAAAGCGACAAGGCCTGCGAGTTGCTGGAGCTCAACGACATTGCTCAGAAAGACCTTCCGGCGGTGTTTTTTGAGGACGGCATTTTCCTGATCGACCCGACCATCAACGAACTGGCCGAGCGGGTGGGCATGAACCGGGAAGCCACCGAAAGCCTGTACGATGTAGTCATTATCGGAGCGGGTCCGGCCGGACTGGCGGCCGCCGTTTACGGCAGTTCGGAGGGGCTCAAAACGCTCCTGATCGAGAAGCGGGCTCCCGGCGGACAGGCGGGCACCAGCTCGCGCATCGAGAATTACCTCGGTTTCCCCAACGGGCTTAGCGGGGCCGACCTTACCCGGCGGGCCATCTCCCAGGCTAAGCGTCTCGGCGCTGAGTTTCTGGCTCCGGCCGAAGTAACCGATATTTGTACGCAAGATGGTTACAAAATACTTACGATGGGCGACGACCGCAAGATTAAAACCCGCAGCATTGTGATTGCCACCGGGGTAAACTACCGCAAGCTCGAAGCCACCGGGGTAGATAACTTCACCGGGGCCGGGGTGTACTACGGAGCCGCTACCACCGAGGCCAACAGTTGTCAGGATCAGGACGTGTACGTGGTGGGCGGAGGCAACTCGGCCGGGCAGGGAGCCATGTACCTGGCTAACTTCGCCCGGCAGGTCTACATCGTGGTGCGAAAGCCCGACCTGTCGTCGTCCATGTCGCAGTACCTCATCGACCAGATCAACAAAACCGATAATATCACCGTGCTGGGTGAAACCGAGGTGGTGGAAGCCTGCGGCGACGGCCACCTGGAGCGCATCGTACTAGAGAACGTGACCACCAACGAACGCGAGCAGCGCGACGCCGGGGGCCTGTTTATCTTCATCGGCAACCGCCCCTACACCGACTGGATTCAGTCAGAAATTTTGAAGGACAAGCGCGGGTTCGTGGAAACCGGCAAGGACCTGCCCCGCCACCCCGAGTTCAAGAAGCTGTGGAAACTGGAGCGGGAGCCCTTCCTGCTGGAAACCAGCACTCCCGGAGTATTTGCCGCAGGCGACGTGCACGCCGGGGCCATGAACCGTGTGGCATCAGCCGTGGGCGAAGGCTCCATGTCGATCAAACTGGTGCACGAGTATCTGGCGACGGTGTGATCATTGATGGATGACTTCCCGATTGTATGTATTCCAGGCAGACGACTATGAACGGAGCAGTGCGCTGCTTACCGTACTACAGTTACATCGTAACCTTTCACGGGCTCAGTCTTTTCATTACGAGTCAACTTAAGAAGGGAAGCCTTAACGCTCGGATAATCCGGTGGGTAGTCTTTTATTACAAGTAGGATCTTGCCATCTTGGTGACTCCTTAACCAACCAACCTAAAGTGCTTCCATGATTATCCTGCTGCTTCTGCTTGCCGTGGCCTTCATTGTACTGACGACCACGCGCTTCAACTTGCACCCCTTTCTGGCCCTGCTGTTTGCTGCCATCTTCTTTGGTTTGTTATCAGGAATGCCCCTGGCAACGGTGGCCACTGCTATCCAGTCTGGCTTCGGCAATACCCTGGGCAGCATTGGCATCTTGATTATTGCCGGCACCATCATCGGGGTTTTTCTGGAGAAATCAGGAGGGGCCTTTGCGCTGGCCGAACGGCTACTGCGCTTAATCGGGCAGAAGAACGTATCTACCGCCATGGCGATCATCGGCTGGGTAGTGGCCATTCCGGTGTTCTCCGATTCGGGATTTGTGATTCTCACTCCCCTTAACCGAGCGCTCACCAAGAAGGCCGGACTTTCGCTGGCCGGTACCGCGGTAGCGTTAGGATTAGGGCTGTCGGCTGCCCACGCCCTGGTGCCTCCCACCCCCGGTCCTATTGCGGCGGCCGGTATCCTAGGGGCTGATCTGGGTACGGTAATCGGACTGGCTGTTCCCGTGAGTCTGTTTGCCTTGTTCTTTGGGTGGTTATGGGCTACCCGCGTGGCGGCCCGCACCTACATTGATCCGGTACCGGAGGTAGACGAGGCCCAGGTAGAACAACGCGAGCAGGGCGCACCAGGGGCCCTTCATACGCTTACCCCGATCCTGCTGCCCCTGGTATTAATCATTTTACGCAGCATTGCTCAACTACCGGCCCAGCCGCTTGGCGAGGGCATGCTCACACAAACCATTCTGTTTATCGGTGATCCCATGATTGCCCTGCTGATCGGTGTACTCATCGCCTTCACCCTTCCTAAAACCTTTAGCACCAAACTACTGGCCACCAGCGGCTGGGTGGGCAAGGGGCTGCTGGATGCCGCCATCATCATCATGATTACCGGGGCGGGCGGCGCCTTTGGCATGGTGCTGCGCGAGTCGGGGATTGCGCAAGTGATCGGCGATGCGCTGGGCGACGCCAACCTGGGCATTTGGCTCCCTTTTATCCTGGCCGCCGGTATTAAGTCAGCCCAGGGTTCGTCTACCGTAGCCCTGATTACCACCGCATCTATCGTGGCTCCCCTGTTGGGTACCCTGGGACTAGATGGTGGATCTGCGAAGGCGCTGGTGGTGCTAATTATTGGGGCGGGCTCGCTGGTGGTTTCGCACGCTAACGACAGCTTTTTCTGGATTTTCACCCAAATGACTGATTTGGAAGTAAATACGGGGTATCGGCTGCACACTGTGGGTACACTCATTCTGGGAGTATCGGCTGCATTTGCAATATGGATACTGAGTTTGTTTCTTCTGTAGCTAACAATCATCTAATTGGGCGGTTGAAATAAGTACAGACAGGCCTCATATTAATTTATTTTAACACTTCACCCATGAACAGTATTCGTGATAAAGTTGTAGAAGCTCAGGTCATTGCTAAAGATGCCACCACGCAGGTTGCGGCAATGATTAACCAGGACAATTTAGATCCTGAGCAGTTAAAAAAGCTCCGTAAGCGATTGGATGAGCTCACTGACGTGCTCAACAACATTGATGAAGATAAGCTAGAGTAAAGTCAGTGAGCGTGTACACGACATACAGAATAAAATAGCTAATTAACATATTTTTAGTTACACCACAATTGTGTTCTTTGAAGCTACGGGTGAACTATTATCGCATTCTGTTTTTTTAATTAAAGAGTGTCCCTTCGTGCGTTATTAAACCATACGAAACTCTAACCCCACTAACCGATGCGAGTTCTTATTGTCGGATTAGCTATTACAGCACTGAATTTAGTCGGTGGTAACATAACCTATTGTTATGCGCAAACGGAAAACCTTATTCTAAATCGCTATACCTCCCCTTCTCCACAGGTTGTTCATTTAGTCGATACCGCACAGACTTACGTCCATCAAAGACGTTGGGCGGAAGCTGAAGAAGTATTAGACCAGGCAATTGCTCAAGAGCACCAAAGTGTTGATGCTCACCTTTTACGCGCTCAGGTTCGTGAACAACGTTATGATCTACTAGGGGCAATTACTGACTATACATCGGTTATATATTTACAAGCTGGTCACTATGAGGCACGCTTTCAGCGCGGACTGGCCCTCATGGAAGTTGAACGGTACCCCGCCGCCCGCGCCGACTTTCTGTATCTTCTGGACAATCCCCCGGCCGAGACCAACTCCGTATATTACAGAAGCGATCCTCAGAGTACCTCATCGGGGGTTACTGGAATCACAACCCTTCAGTCGGTGATGCGCCCTGAATGGCTTAATGCGGTAGGACTTACTTACTATTACCAGGAAGATTATACCCGGGCGCAGCAGTACTTTCGCGAGGCTGTCTCTGAAGATGCCTCGAATGCCCACAGTTACGTTAACCTCGGCCTAACCGCTGAACGCCAGACTGATACGATCGCTGCCATTAATTACTATCAGCAAGCCCTAGCTGTTGAACCAACCCACGCTACGGCCTTACATAATCTTGCGGCGCTAGCCCGTCTTCGCCATGACCCAACTCTCCTGGCTGACATTGAGCGTAACTCAGAAAAAGAATCGTACGAAAGCTTGATGCATCAGGGACTTCTCTACATCGATCAAACCGAATATGAAGAGGCAGTATCTTATTTCACCCGCGCTTTAAAACAATCAGAGAATCACGATGCGTACTTGCAGCGGGGCTATGCCCACGAAAAGTTAGGCCGACTAGATGATGCACTATCCGACTACTCTGCTGCTATTCAGCATAACCCTATTACTGAGAAGGCGTACGCTAACCGCGGTAATGTGTACGTCAAAACAGAGAACTATAGCTTGGCGGTAGCTGACTATTCACGTGCTATTGAGTTAAACCCTCAAAATGCTCGTACCTTCTACAATCGGGGGATCGCCTACCACCGGCTTAGACAAATTGATCGGGCCTGTGAAGACTGGCAGCGGGCTAATGCGTTAGGGGAAACAGCCTCGGCTGCCCCCCTAACAAAAGTCTGCAAAGACTAACCTCCCCCCCTACCCTTACTGAGCGTTCGCGTAGCGTCCGAACAATTCTCGCTCCAGGTCCTTGAGGTACTGCTGGGCACTCTTCAGCGACTTCTTATCCTTCTTCTGAATACTCTTGTTTATCGATGAAATAATATTGCCCTTGATGCGCGTAAGTCGGTCTTCCTTACTAGAGAAAACCGGTTCTCGGATACCGTTTTCGCCGCTTACTGCCTGAATTCGTTCATCTTCCTCCTGCTGTCGCTGCTGAGCTTTCTTGTCTTCGCGACTGCGACGTATGGCCTGCGCCTTATTATAGAGATCTGCTGCATTCTTAATCTTGCCGCCCATGTGTCGCAAGTCCTTTACCTGAGCGAGCAGCTGCACATCGCCCTTTTTGACCTTCACGTTTCCAATTAAAATATCAGTTTTGAGTTGAGGATTCGATCGGGCAATCACTTCTATTCCTTTGGCAAACTCGGCATCGCGTAAGATAGTCCGGTCGCTCACGTTAAATTCTTTAGCTAGAATTTCGGAAGTCTTATCGCCGGATTGACCACTAGAGAGCACCTTATCGTAACCACCCCGCTTCTTTTTCATTCGCTCGTACTTGAGTCCGCGAAAGTAGCTCAACTGGTCAGGGTTTAGGTTTCGTCGTCCCAGCTGGTGGTTCAGCATCCAATCTTTGGCCTCTTCCATGCTGGAAAACTTTACCAAACGAACCTTAAAAGATATTCGGTTGCGTTGGCAGATATCGTAGCGGTTGTGACCATCTACCAGCACGTGATCGCCATTGTTCTTGTGCCAGACAGTAAGGGGATCCAGGCAACCATTTGTTTTGATGTTTTCTTCTAGTTGGTGCTTGGAGTCTTTGGTGAGGGGGGTGATAAATGATTGTAGATCGCTGTTAATGTGAATGTCCTCCCAGTTAAAAACCTGCTCGGAACCGTCGCTGTTGATAACGACCACTTCAGGATGCATCGTCTCGTTCATAATGGAATAAGTGTAAAAGTTGGATTAAGTATAGCTATAGCGTTTAGCTGCTAAACCCCATTTCTATTAAATAGTTTCATAAGCCCTATTCGCTTAATGAATATGCCAATTTAGCACATCAATAGAAGGCAGCAGCCAAGCAATTAGTGGACTAGTCGGATATTAACGATCAATACCCGGCGGAATAAGTTCGGTATCCTGATCGGGGGGACAATCCTGAACAATATCATGTTTGGCGAGCCAATCATCCCACGAAGGAACCTTGCGCGCCCGGGGGTGCAAATAAGGATCATACAAAATTTCATTGTACTCAGCGTAAGACCTTTTTAGCAACGATTGAAAACCAGCCGGAAGGTCGGTCCACTTCAGTTGCTCTTTAAAGCTTTCTTTAACGGGAGCCATAGTTAAATGCACAGATGAGAAGTTTCGGAGTTAAACTAAAAATAAGTCGCTTGGGTTGCGTTGTATCGCACAAAAGTAGGATCGGTTTCAGCTAAGAATTTGATGCGAGGTACGTGTTTCTTCCGTAGACAGCAACCACCACAAAACACACCAACGGAAGGACGAACGAAAAGTTCACTTCCGGGACACCCAATATCCGGGTATCAGCGTATCCTGCCCCCCCGATGTCTAAAATGTAGCCCTGCAAGTAAGGCATAAACGCCCCGCCCACGATCGCCATTACTAAAAAAGCGGCCCCGAACTTGGCATCTTCCCCCTGCCCCTCTAACGCTATACCATAGATAGTAGGAAACATAATCGACATAAAAAAAGATATTCCGACCAAGGCGTATAGCCCTACAATACCCACGACAAAGATGGTCAGTAGCGTCATTACGATAGCCCCAAAGGCGAAGTACATCAGGAGTTTTCCCGCGTTGGCAAAGCGAAGCAGGGCGGTTCCTACTGCCCGCCCCACTAGGAAGATAAGTAAAGCCCCTACCCCGTAGTAGACGGCCGTGGTGTTATCAATTCCTAAAGGTTCAGCGTACTGGTACAGGTAAGTCCAGCACATAATCTGAGCCCCCACGTAGAACATCTGAGCAATCACTCCTCCCGAAAAACGGGCGTTACTCCACAGCCGCTTTACCGATTCAGTAAACCGAACCGGATTTTCTTGCCCCGAGCGGGGCATCTTCAGCAGTCCGATAACGACCATTACTCCCAACACCACCAGTCCCAGCATCACGTAGGGGTCGCGAATTACCGACAAGTCGGCCGCCCGCACCGTTGCCTTGGCTGATTCTGATAAGGTGTCGTAAATAGGTTCTCCGGTAGCGGTGGTGTCGTCCGACTGCAGGGCATCCAAGATGAAAGTCCGGGCTACCAACAGTCCTGAAATTGCCCCTACCGGGTTAAACGCCTGGGCCAGGTTAAGCCGCTGCGTAGCGGTCTGAGGCGCGCCCATAGACAGAATATAGGGGTTGGCGGTGGTTTCTAGAAATGCTAATCCAAAAGTGAGGATATAAAGCGCCAGCAGGAAGAAGGTAAAGTCTTGGTAGGCCGCCGCCGGAAAAAACAGCAATGCCCCCACCGCGTAAAGTGCAAGGCCCAGCATGATGCCTTTCTTGTACGAATACTTGTTGACGAACAGCGCGGCCGGAATGGCCATTGTAAAGTACCCGCCGTAGAAGGCTGCCTGAACCAGGGAAGCCTGGGTATTGGTTAGTTCCAGCACCTTCTTGAAGGCCGACACCATGGGGTTGGTGATGTCGTTGGCAAAGCCCCACAGGGCAAACAGCGAAGTGATCAGCACAAAGGGAACCAGGACAGTCTTGGCAACAACGGGCGGTTTTTCGGTTTCAGTCATGGGGCAAATATGATAAATTACCGACAATTCTCTATCCTTTGCCACAAGCCACTACCGCTGCTGGAAAAACGCGACCTACTCCGGGATAAGCGGGTACCACGTGATGTCGGTCAATGGCTGCCGCCGCGACGCCCGAGCTTCCGGGGCGTAGTGCTCCGCCAAATAGTCTAAGATAAGCGGTTCGGCTTCACCTAAGTCCCACAGTCCCTGCGTTTGCTGCATCCAGACGATCTTCTGGTGCCAACCGTCACGGGTAAAGCGATTTTGGGTAATCAGCTTGGCGGAATGACAAGACAAGCAGTTGGCTTTAATTTCTAGGAGCCCCTCCCCGTCGAACAATCCGGTAAGCGTATCTTTGCCGTCTACGATCTCAGGGGCGTTGGCTACGACGGTGGCGGGCACCTCCGCGGACACAACCGCTTCTTGAGCAGACGCTGACACAACCGGACGAGCCGGGCGGTCGGCCAGAATCAGATAAATAACCGCACCAGTGCCAACCAACAGCAGAGCCACAACGCCCATAACCGCCTTGCTAATTCTAATCAAACCTTTCAACAAATCTTCTGAACCTGGCTTCATCCTTTATTTTATCACACCCTAAAATATCCTGATCATCCCACCAAATCCACTCAATCCTGATCCACTTTTACGGCAATGCGGTGGCAGGCGTTGTTCAGGTAACCCTTGGGGTTCCAGCCCGGAATCACCATCGGCTGACTCACCCCGGCGCTGTCGGTAGCTTTGGCCCACACCTCGTAGTACCCGGGCTGGGGAAAGCGAACTTCGGCCGACCACTGCTGCCAGGCCAAACGATTAACGGGCGGACGCACCTTGGCGGTTTGCCAGGTAGCGCCAAAGTCAGTAGACACCTCCACCGCCTGCACGCTCCGCTCACCCGCCCAGGCGTGACCCCGCACGTTCAAGGTTCGCGACTGACCAAACATGGCCCCGGTTTGCGGGTAGGTAATTAACGACTTCACGGGCATCGACTCGATGATAGCCATGTCTTCGTCGGGCACCTCTTGCCCCGGCGACACCGGATAGCGCGGCACCCGGTACGAATCGCCGCCCATCTTGGGGCCGTCGTGCACCTGATTGCGCACCACGATCCGATTGATCCACTTGCCCGAGGCCGAAGCAGGCCAGCCGCCGCACACCAGCCGCAGCGGGTATCCGTGGGCCAGCGGAATGTCTTCGCCGTTCATCGCCCAGGCCAACAGGGTTTCGTCCTGCCGGGCTTTTTCTATCGGCACGCCGCGGGAGATGGGTACCTTGCTGCGGTCGCCGCTAAGGTGCCGGTCGGTACCGTAGTAGCCTAGGTAAACGGCATCATCCTCAATGCTCACATCGTCCAGCAGGTCGCGCACCCGGACGCCCGTCCACCGAGCACAGGACACGGCACCCTCTTGCCACTGGTTGCCCGACGCGGGGGGATAAAAGCCAGCGCGACCGTTGCCCCCGCACTCCAGCACCAATTGGTAGGTGAAGGGCTTAAAGTTGCTCTTGAGTTCGTCTAGCCGGTAGGTTTTCTCAGCTCGGACGGACTCGCCCCCGACCGTGAGCGTCCAGTTCTGGGCATCAGCGTCCGTGGGAATCAGGCCGTTGTTACGCACAAACATGTTGGGGAAAGTGGTTACGGCTTCGTCCAGCGCATGGGGGGGCATCTCTACGTTCCAGGGGCGGTCGTTGAGCACAATCATGGCTTCGTTCTTGCCCGCCAGCGGGTCAGCTTGGCGAAAGGCCAGCGGCAGGTAACCGGGCGGCAGTTGGGCAGCGTGCACAATGTCGGTACCCAGCAGGGCCGTCATGGTGGCCAGCGTGCTCTGCTTCAAAAAGCGGCGGCGGTCGAACAGAGCGCTCATAGTTTATCTCTTTTAGACAGGGCAGCTTTTAATTTTTGCAGAAAAGATAAATCTTCCGAGTCGCGGGCTTGGTTTCGGCCCTTCACGGCGGCCTGTTTTAGTAGGATTAGATCGTTAAGGTCCACCACGGGAACGGCAAGATTATCCACCTGCATCGTTTTAACGCGCTGGTAGGCGTATTCAAAGTCGACGGTGTATAGTTTTTTAATGATCTCGATGCGTAGTGGAAATTCACCAATAGCAATCATGCGAGGCACCATAAACATTTTCAATGTAAGACTTTCAACGGGTATCCCGTACGAAACACAAGCCTGCACCATCCTCTGGGCGTTTTCCTTAGTAGCATTTATAAACACGTCCAGGTCATTGGTTCCTCGGGCGCGGCCATAGGCTCCCAAGGCGTACCCGCCGATAACGATATATTCCGCCTGATGATGTTCTAACTCGGTAAGAAAATCGCGAAAGTGCTGAGGCAGATACGTATTAAGGCTACTCATTATCTACGTAGGTAATCACCTTCTTTCCTTCTTGTTTCATCACATCAATACCTGACATTGCGTAGAGCGAGGCAATTAAATCGCAGTAAATTTTAAAGCGCTCCTCCATGGTTTTGGTAAGCGCAAACGCTACTTCTTCCTGCAAAATATCTTCGTCGGGATCGACGTAACGGATGGTGCGGGTGTTCATCGTGTTCTATTTAGCTAAATTTATTTATTAAGACTCAGGGATACAACCAAATTAAGTTTTTGCGGGTCATACCATTACTTCTAAACTCTTCCGTACTATGAAAATTTTTCGTTCACTAATGCAAATTAGCATCACCATAATATTTGTTGCGCTAACCTGCCCCGCTTTCGGTCAGCATGACGATGCTTCTCTGCCTAAAAACGAGCTGGGAATCAGTTTGTTGAGCTACGCTGGTCGCCCCAACGGTAATCTACTATTTGACAGAGCATTCTACGCCCACCCGTTCCGAGGAATCAGTTACAAACGGCACGTTGGCCGGTCAGCTGTACGATTCGCTGTCGCGCGTCAACAACTTTCCAAACGACAACCGGAACCGGACATTTGGTCTAGCGAGGGTAAATACAAAGCGACCATCATTAAAGTAGGTTGGGAAAGAAGCTTCACCACAGGTCGCCTTAGCCCCTACGCCGCGGCCGACATCATGGGAGTTAAATCCTTGGAGAGCGGTTCAGCCGGGGGCGGAATTGTCGGTGCCTATCAGACATTTGAAGCGGATCGCCTCGGACTGGGCCTATCCCCTACCCTGGGACTTCGCTATCGTCCGCTCCGGTGGCTATCGTTGTTTGCCGAAACTTCTCTGGACGTTGTTTACGCTCGTCGCCAAAGTAATATTATCCAGCTATCGCCGGGAGCCATTTATCTAAGTGCCCAAAATACCACCTCCGACTTTGAGGGCAAGTTTAACCCGCTCAGTACGCTGGTAATCAACGTAACGTTTTGAGTCCTTAACTTCGCGGGTTTGTTACACCCGCACTACCCCTACCCCGTTCAGACGAACGGGCAACTCAATAAAAAACGTAGTACCGGCTCCTTCTCGGCTGTCAAAGGTGATGCGGCCCCCAGCGTGCTCGATGCCCCGCTTGGCAATGGCCAGGCCGATGCCCGAACCAGCGTACTTGGTACTGAAATTGGGCATAAATACCTTGTTCTGAATTTCACGGGCGATGCCAGTGCCGTTGTCGCTCACCTTTAGAATCACCCGATCTAATCCCGCCCGTTGCAGACTGACCTTCACACAGGGTTTCTGATCATTCGGCACCGATTGCTTGGCGTTGATGATCAAATTACTCAGGATACGCCCCATCAGCTGCTCGTCGCCCACTACCCAGAAATTACTACCCTGAACCGTCAGGCTGATTTCGTGCTGTCCGTCTTCGTACAAACCGACAGTCTTGCGCACCACTGCCTCCAGTTCGTACAGTTCGCTCTTTGGTATTGGCATCTGGGCGAACGATGAAAACGAGCTGGCAATGTCGTTCAGGGTATCCACCTGAAGCAGTAAGTTATCGACCGGCTTTTCTACGGCCCGCACTTCTTCGGCGTCCATGCCCGTGCGATACTCCTCTTGCAAGCGGCGCTTGAGGTGCTGCAGGCTAAGCTTCATGGGCGTGAGCGGGTTTTTGATCTCATGGGCCACTTGCTTGGCCATCTCGCGCCAGGCCGACTCTTTCTCGGTGCGGGCCAGGGCCGCCTTGCTGGCTTCCAGGTTCACCAGCATGCGGTTGTACTCGCCCACCATCAGCCCGATCTCATCGTTACTCTCCCACGACAGCGGC
Source organism: Tunicatimonas sp. (assembly GCA_049650865.1). GTDB lineage: Bacteria > Bacteroidota > Bacteroidia > Cytophagales > Cyclobacteriaceae > Tunicatimonas. The sequence goes on along the minus strand of JBASAY010000007.1, from coordinate 23,066 downwards.
TCGTTATAATCGGACAAGGAAGTGCGCTTGATCTTCTGGGTGATGTACTTGAGGGGGTAGGTAAGCAGCATGGAGGCCAGGTACGAGATAATTAGAAAAGCGATGAATACGAAGGTGAAGATGTTCATCATGTTGGTGAGCACCTGGATAATCTGCTCTTCCACCTCATTGCGTGACTCAAAAAACGGAATGCTGAGCAACCCCATGAGCTGCCCGGTGCGGGGCGACTTCAAACCGGTGTACGACGACTTATACGACAAACTACCGACCGATTCTTCCAGTACCAGTTGGCTTTTGTCCCGGGCCTTGATGCGCAGCAACGCTTCAGGATTAATATACTCCGACAGCAGGTTGTTTTCGTAGATTTGCGGCTGGCTGGTCACTACCAGGGCCCCGGTGGTGTCGAACAGGTTGACGTCGGTTTCGGCGTATTTGGCAATCTGAGAGAGGGTGTTGGCCAGGGCTTCCTGGGTTGTTTCGCCCTGCCGGTACTGCGCCACGAAGCCACTCACGTTGTCGCCAATCTGCTCTACCTTTTCCAGGTACTGCTCGTCTACTTCTTCGTTATAAGAGTTGCTGATGATACTAAGGGTAGTAACGCTTACGGCCAGCAGGGGCATAAAGAACGCAGCGTTGAGGTAGAGCTGAATCTTGGTAGAGAAATTAAGGTTGGCCCGCTTGATGGCAAAGTAGACCGAGTAGCCCGCCAGCAGAAACAGCACCGCAAACACCAGCAGCAGAAACAAGAAAGAAAAGTTAGAGACTACGTTGGCCACCGAGTAGGCCGGAGAGGCAATCGCGATGTAATTGCCGCTCTTCCCCTCCACCACCAGGTAGCTAAAGCCCGCCCGGTCGATGGTCACCCCGTCGCCTACCCGCTGACCGAAGTCGTACTGCCGCAGCGGACGAAAGGCGCTCTCCTCGCCGTTGCTGTAGGTAAGTCGGCCGTCGGTCGTGAAGAAGGCGTAATCGTACTCGTTGGTGGGGTAAGCCCCCGAGTAGGTGCGGTCGATAAGCAGTTCGGGGTACACCCGATTGGGCGCAAACTGCTTAAGCGCCAGTACCACCACGATGTGTCCGGCCACCGACGCTCCGTTGGGCACCTCCACGAACAGAAAATACTGCTTGCGCGGTCCGTCGCCCACCGGCACGTTGGTTCGGTTGATGAAGTACAGGTCGGGGTAACCGGTGTCGAAACGGGGGGCGGCCAGGTCTTCGCGGTACTCTTGGAAGGTACGGCGGTTAGCGTTCTCCAGGGACTGCCCCTGCGCATCAAAGAGGTACACGTTTATTTCGTACTTATCGAAGTAGTCGTTCAGGTAGATGCGCTCGATCTTCTGCCGCACCACCTCGTAGCCGCCGCTACTGCCGAACAACCCCGCCAGGGGACTGGCCAGTCGCTGCCGAACAAACAGGTCATCCTCGATCTTTTCGCGCACCTCGGTGAGGAGCAGTTCGCCCAGCACGTCGTTGTCGACCAGCAGTTGGTTGGCAAACTTCTGCTTGTTGTCTTCGGTTTCTACGCCGTGCATGTGGTAGGCGACCAGGGCGCAGGTGACGGCACTCACCAGGGTGCTGGCAAAAACGTACAGAAAGGTAATGTAGCGAACCCGGGCCAGGTACTTGGTAAGTTGCAGCGTGTAGAGCAGTTCAAAGTACGCTACGCTGATGATGAGCACCAGCAGCGCCGACAGGCCTACCGACAGGCTCAGCAGCAGCGCCCCCACTAGGGCAATCGCCAGGTTAGCGCGCAGACTAAAGTAGCTACGCTGGCTCAGGCTGATGAAGGTTCGAAACGCCATATGGGACACCAGAAAGTAGCTGGCCGAGTTGAGGATGAACACGCCCAGGCTGACGTTCTTCAGGGTGGTAAACGATACGCTCTTGGTAATATCCAGGGTCCACTGCGAGTTCACGTAGATGGTTTCTACCACTGCGTAGTGCGCGTAGAGTGCCCCTACTCCCAGCAGGAACAACACGACCGCCGCCACGCTCTGCAACCAGCGAGGGGCACGCCACAGGCGGCGGTAGGTGCGGGTGGCGTAGTAGTAGTTGAATACAAATATTACGATGAGCAGCACGCACAGGCAGTTGAGCAGCAGGTCACCCAGCGAGGGGTTGACGATCGACGAAGCGAAGTAGCGGTAGTCGAACAATCGGAGGGGCAGCACGGTGTAGGGGAAGTTAAAGGCCAGCATCAGGGTGCGCAGGCCCAGCAGCGAGAGCGTGAATAACAGAATGGCTCGGTCCACGTGGCCCCGCCGCAGGTCCCAGCGGATGAGTCGCCCCAGATTATAAAGCACCAGGCCAATAGCCAAAGCCACCAGCGTGCTGATGATCGACTGGAACAGCTTGGCCGACCGGTGCTCGCGGTAGCCACCGGCCGGTGCTTGCAGGGTAACGGCAAAGAGTGGTTCGTTCTGGTAGTTCACCACCCGGGCCCGGTCGTCCAGATCGGTCACCTGGGCGGCCATCGTCGCACTGGCCCCTTCGGGAAACAGCCGGGGGTTGTAACCGGCGCTCACGTACTGGTTGTCAATTTTGGTGTCGTGCCGGATGGGCAGCAAAAAAAAGACTTCCAAAGCCAGATCGGCCAGACTATCGCGGCGCACCACGTAGCTGCCCGAGGGCAGGGTGCGGTAGGCGTACTGGTACTTCCCCCGCAGCTCACCGTAGTCGGGCACCTGCCGGTAGTCTGACCAGTAGCGCAGCTGTCCGTCCTGAAAAAGGTAGTAAGGGTAACGGGTGGGATAGCCCAGGGCCAATTGGTTGAGGAAGGGTGCTTCGCGGAGCTGCTGCGTTAGTTGCTGGTGGTCTTCCTCGATGGTTTGCAGGGCCTGCTCTACCGCCCGCGTGATGTCGGACAGGTAGCGCGCGTCGCTGCGAAAGTAGTCGATGAAGCACCACTGGAGCAGCGCGGCCAGCAGCAAGGCCGCCCCGGCGATGTAGAGTGACTGATTAATTCGGAAGGTAGGCCTGGGCACCGTAGCGGATAGTTGTTTAGCGGTAAATTAGCAAATATTTGAGGTGTAGCGATGAATGGGGCGGCGTATGTACTTTTCTGGCACGAATTACCGCTATAATAACGTGTTTGTAGGCCGCGTCGTACGTAGGCTGCGCCCATCTAAATTGTATTACAGCGATACCGACTCGTTAATTGACAGCATCGTTTCTCCCCAGTCCCATTGCGTCAGGAAAAGTGAACGTTTTGAACTATTTAATGCGAGAGAAGCAGTACATCATCTGGGTGGCGATCTGCCGACTGCGGGCGTCGTAGCGAGAGGCCTCTTCTGCTGTGCCGTCGGCTTCCTTCGGATCGTCGTAGGGAAGCGCAATGCGCCAAGCCGCTCCGGGCACGAAGGGACAGTCGGCGTCAGCCTGCCCACAGGTCATAACGGCAGCAAAGCCTTGCTGAGGATTAGAGGCGTCATCGTACTTCTTTGAGAAAACTTCCTGCGCTGGGGCATCCGTGCCGTAGGCTACCCGGTAGTGCGGATTGCTGCTCGCACTCACCGCTTCAATCGCGAACCCGGCTCGTTTAAGTGCTGCTACGGCATTTGGATGAAAGGCGGTAGCCTCAGTACCTCCCGAGTAGGTGCGCACGCGGGGTACGCCGTAGTAGTCGGCCGCTACCTGCGCCCAGAGTTGCCCCATATGACTGCGGCGGGAGTTGTGGGTGCAGATAAAGATAAGCCGGACCTCCTCTCCCGCCGCTACCTTTTCCCGAACAAACTGGGCCAGTGCCCTGAGTCGTTGCCTTCGTTCGTCATGAATGGTATCGAAGTTATCAATAGCCATTTCAAGATAGTTCATCGTGTAAACGTACGTAAAAAAGGCATACATTAGCAGACAAAAACCATTTTACAAGCACTATCGAATACTATTACTTCACTTGATTCTTACCGACTACCTTCGCTTTCTTCGTTCGCCCACCTACCACATCCAACCGGAGCCAGTGCACTGGAAAGGTTTAGGAACTCTGTTCTTATTTGATGCAGTGGTTGGAATATCGCTGGGCTATGCTCTGAACGAGCTGTCTTACTACTACCCCCTAGATTATGTATTAGAAGATGAGGAGCCGGTGAAATTACTACTGTTGGGGGTGCTGTTGGCTCCCCCACTCGAAGAGGTTACCTTCCGCTTGTGGTTACGGGTGAGCCGTAGCACCCTGTTTGCCCTGGCTTTTCTACTCTTTTTTATTGGCGTGCTACTGCTTTCCACCAGCCAACTGGGGGCGGTGTTGCTCATCAGTTTCTGCGTTTGCCTTTTGGTGCTTACCCTGATGGGCTACCAACCGAACATCGAGCGGACGGTAGCCCGCCACTTTAGGCTTTTCTTCTACGCCTCTTCCGGACTGTTTGCGGCGGTACACCTCACAAACTTCGTAGCGCTTGAGGAGATACCGGTGCTACTCACTCCGCTGCTGGTGCTGCCGCATTTTGTGGGGGGCACCGTTCTGGGGTACATCCGCATGCGCTACGGACTCAAGTACGCTATCCTTAATCACGCGGCGTTTAACGCGTTGTTTTTTTCCCTGTCCATCTTGTTCCCAATGTAGTTAGCGTGAGCGATTCGTTTAGCAAAGCATCACCAGACGGTCTTTAGTGCGAAGCAACTATTTTGAAGCATGGTAAGCTCTTCCTAAACAAATGATAACGCTCATGCTTACTATAAGTATACTTTTTTTAGACAACGATGACCATTACTTTTTGCGGCGGCGCGCAGTCGGTTACCGGAAGCAAGCACCTGGTAACCCTAGACGATGGCCCCCGCGTGCTGCTGGACTGCGGCATGTTTCAGGGACAAGAGGCCAACCACTACGACCAGCACGACAACTTTCTGCGGGGCATCGACCCGGCGACTATCGACTACCTGATGCTCTCGCACGCCCACGTCGATCACTCGGGCCTTGTTCCGCTGCTGGTGAAGTCGGGATTTACCGGGCCGATTTTCTGCACTCCGCCCACGCGTGAGCTGTGCGAGCTGGTGCTGAACGACAGTGCCCATCTGCAGCAGTACGAAGCTGATCCGCTCTACACCGCAGCCGACGTTGAGCGGTGTTGGAATCAGTTTGTGACGGTCCCCTACGGACAAGCCCACCGGGTGAGCGAGGCGGTAGAGGTGCTGTTTACCGACGCGGGCCACGTGCTGGGCAGCGCGGCGGTGAACCTCACGCTGCGCGAGAACCAGCGCACGCGTACCCTGTGCTTCAGTGGTGATGTAGGCCGCTACAGCAACCGAATCTTGAACGCCCCGCAGGCCTGCCCCCCCGCCGAGGTGGTGATCTGCGAGTCGACCTACGGCGACCACTTTCACGCTTCGCTAGAGAATACCGAAGAGCGCTTGCGCCGCATCATTCAGGATACCTGCGTGGAGCGCCAGGGCAAACTACTTATTCCGGCCTTTAGCATCGGCCGCACCCAGGAGTTGATTCTCTCACTGGCCTACCTGGCCGAACACGACCGTCTGCCGCCCGTCAACATATTTGTGGATAGCCCGATGTCGGTCTACGCCACCGATATTATTCGCAACCACACCGAGTGCTTTAACCCGGATCTCAGCGACTACCTGGGCGCTGAGGGCGACCCCTTTACGTTTCCGCAATTGCACTACATCACTGAGGTGGAAGACTCTAAGTTGCTGCACGCGGTAGATGAGCCGTGCGTCATTATTTCTTCTTCGGGCATGATGCAGGGTGGGCGCATCGTGCACCACCTGCACCACAACATTGGCGACGCGCGCAACACCGTGCTGATCACGGGTTACTGCGAGCCCTCTACACTGGGCGGCCGCCTGATGCAGGGTGCCCAACGGGTGGGCATCCGGGGCGAAGAGCACGCGGTGGAGGCTGAGATTATCCAGATGAAGGAGTACAGCGCCCACGCTGACTACGGAGATTTCCTGCGGTTTCTGTTTCCGCAGCAGTCTGATGTGCTCCGGCAGTTGTTTCTGGTGCACGGCGAAACCTCGCGGATGGAGTCGTTTAAGACTTCGCTAGAGGCCGACGGCTACCGCAACGTAACGGTAGCCGCACCAAGAATATCGTATGAAGTGTAAGGGTTTAACCGACAAGCATTCGTGCAGATAATCTAAACCAGCGTTGGTAGACTACTGGACGATATCCTCTTTGCTTACGCGAATTTCAACTTTGTCGCCATTATCCTTTTGCATTCCAACCACGTACGTATCGTCGACCACCCGAAGCAGTTCTCCGGTATACTCTTTTTCGTTGTATCTAAAGCGTACTAACTTATCTTTTGAGCTAAGAGGAGGGTATAGTTTTCCGTGGTGCTTTAGCTCCAGAGGGCTACCGGTTTGCAGTAATTTTTGCGGTGGGTACTGGAGGCGAGAAGATGATACACGTTTAATCTTAACATGATTCTTACGGTCGTAGTACTGAATGGTATACTTTGCTTTATTGCTGTTCTGATTGGTTCGGCTCAACACCCGCGCTTCGATTGCATCGCCTCGGGACTGATAAGCCACGGTGTCACCGGGAGTGAAACCGCCGGATAGTGAAGTACCGGTAAACTGTTCAATAGAATTTTTAGCACGAGAAGTATCGGGTTGATCTCCAGAAAAATCAATAATCTCAGCCGAAACGGTGACCTTGGTGATTAATACCGGAAAGAATATCGTCCGCTTAAAGTCGACGATGGTTTGGCCAATCGCTTGTTTGGGCTGTAAGGGATAGTTTTGGTACAAATTCCGTTTGGCCTCCAGCACCAGCGCATCTTTCTGAGCACCCCCTATTCCTAAAAAGTGAACCGTTCGAGCTCTTCCGTAAGCAAAATCAATGTGCGAGAAGTTGGTGTTAGTAATCACTGCACTACCCCCTCCTACCGTTCCAATGTGGTAAGCGCAGGAAGGTAGCAGCAAGCTGACGATCAATAACAAAAGTGATGTTTTCATTGAGTATTTAGTATCCATTTAAACGCACAAATGTATTACAATTTAAATATCAAGCAATAATTATTAGGATAGGCAAGATAATTATTTTATGAGCTAATCTTTACTAAAGTTTATCAGCTACAGCTGTGGTTTTATTCACTTTTTTGTGAGAGTAAGTAACTATTTTAAAATAAGTACTATATTCGCGCTAAACATAACCACTAACGATTTATGAATCTATTAAAACCCACTGATTTCCCCTCATTTCGGGGCCGAGCTAAGAAGTCGGTACTGCGCGTTCAAAACGGAAACCGAATTGTACTCAACCCGCAAGCGGCATTCGATATGGGCTTGCAGGCCAACGGCAAAAAAGGGATTCCGGTACTGATCGCTCAAGACAAGAAGGGCATTAAGTTTGCCGCCGCCAGCAAGGACCAACTGGACGAGTCCTTCACCTTTAAGCCCGCTCCTACTAGTAAGAATAACCAGCACCCCCCGTTCGCGCTTACCAATGCCGGACTAGCGCGGCACATCCTGGACCAGTACGGCGTTGACCCGGAAACCAAGAGCGTTGCGCTTAACCTTAAGGCGGATAAGGAGTGGATGATCGTGAAGGCTCCTTCCTAGCCGTCGATTGCATATTCAGGACTATTGCTGATTGTGAGGCGAAAAGGCATCGACTACCACTTTAGATATACGCCGATTCCGTAGTTGGGGTCGGCTAATATCTTTTCGCCCCGCAGGGCCAGGCCCACGCTGGCCGTCACGCCCAGGCGGTCGGTGAGGGCATAGGCCACTTCAGGAGTTACTGATAAGTACTCAATGTCATTGGCAAAAATAGAGTTGCTCGTTCCGCCCGCATCCGTGCCGTTCTTAAATGATTCCACTCCGTAAAGGCGTAGCTGCGTAAGCAGTCGTTTGCCAAAGCGGTAGCCCGCCTCCAGTCCGTAGCGAAGTTCTTCCGAAAAGTTGTTGGTCCGGTGGTTTACTCCCAGCAGGGCGGTCGCGTAAAAGTTGCCCACCGCGCGACTGGCTTCTACGGTAAGCAATTGGTTAAGCTCTCCGTCGCCGGTTTGCAGCAGACCGGTATCGCCGCCCGCCGTTTCGCCCAGCGGCAGCCCCAACGTAAGCCCAATACTCACGACCACCGGTCCTTCCCTGATAAGTCCGTACCTGAGGCCCACGTCCACGTCGCCTACGGAATTGACGTAGTCGCCCGCTTCGGTGGGGCGCCCCGATGTATAGCGCACGTGGTTAAGCGTGCTGCGCACGAACAGGGGCGCGTACACCACGCCCGCTAATCGGTTGGTGAACCCGTATTCGCCGTACACGCTGGTGGTAAACAGACTAACGGTGCGAATATCCACCAGGGTACCGTCGGGTTGGTAAAAACGATTTGCAATGATGGTGTTCTGGCCCAATTTAAAGAAGCCGGTGCCCGGCGGTGGCGTCCACCCCCCTCCGGCTTGGGCGAACGTTGTACCAAATGTTAGTGCTAGGGCCGCCAGCCAGCGAAAGCGTTGTACGGGTGCAGACACGTTATATACGCTCCTGAAATGAGTTAACGTGCCCAAGAATGTATATCGTAGCATAGCGGTTACTTTAGTTCGGCAACGCCGAAGGTGAGGCGAAAGGGTTTGCAGAGCACCACCACGTAGCGGTAGGTGCTTAAGGTGATGGCCGGGTCTACTTGACTCACGTTGAACGACTGTGCCCCGGTGGGGGTATCCGACACATCGGCCACCTCCAGACCATCGGTAAAAGTCGTAGAGCCAGCCTGACTGTCGGACAAGTACAAAAATGTGCCCGCCGCGAAAGATACCTCAAAGTCATCGCTAGTGGTAAGAACCAGCTCCCCCGCTTCGTTCTGCAGCAGCGTCACCGTGCCTTCTGACGTATAGCCCCCCTGCCCCTGCAAGGTACCCTGGCGCTCCGCCACCGCAGTAGTGTCGATGGTCAAAGTATCGGCAGGCATCGGTTCGGAAGGGGGAACGCTCGCCCCCAGATCATCAATAACATCGGTGCCTATGCAACCGCCCAGCGTACCGGCGGTAAGTAGCGCAAACAATAACAGACAGGGTAGTTTCATGTTCAGTTTCAAGTTTACCAGTAAGGTACGCCCAGCGGACGTACCGGTTAGACGTGGGGGCGACATTTTAAGAGACTGAGCAAATATTGATCACTTTTGTGATAAGCGCGTGATACTTTCTGGTCAGTAAGTCCCTTCTTGCCGCACTAATGATGAAAAATCCGTACGTACTGCTTACGCTAGCCATGCTCTTTTGGGCAGGCAATTTTGTGCTCAGCAAGGCAATCGTAGTCGACGTACGTCCGGTTACCCTGGCGTTCGGGCGCTGGGTACTCGCCCTGCTGGTGTTGTTGCCCTTCGCCTATCCCCACCTGCGCCGCGACAAACCGGCCCTGCGGGAAGCAGGAATGGTGCTATTGCCTATCTCGCTGCTCGGAATTACCTGCTTTAATACGTTTGTCTACATCGGCTTGCAGAGCACCACGGCCATCAATAGCCTACTGCTGCAGTCGTTCTTTCCGGTGGTGGTGCCCGTACTCGCCCTTATTTTCTTCCGCGAGCGACTGCGCGGCGGCACCGTAGTAGGCATCCTGGTATCGCTGGTGGGCACCCTGTGGCTGGTGGCAGAGGGCAGTCTGGCGCGTTTACAATCGGCCACGTTTAACGCGGGCGATGGCTGGGTGATTACATCGGTGGTGCTCTACGCAGGCTACACGCTGCTGCTGCGCTTCCGGCCTACGGTGCACCCGCTTAGCTTCTTGGCGGTTACCTTTGGGTTGGGGGTAGTCATGCTACTGCCGTTTTTAGTAGCCGAGTGGCTTATCTACGGTGTGCCCGCCCTGACGCAAGAACTGGGATTGGCCCTGGCGTACCTGGCGTTGTTTCCCTCGCTGGTGTCCTACTTGTTCTTTAACGAAGCGGTGCGGCAGATCGGTGCTACGTCGGCCGGACTGTTTTCGCATCTAGTGCCCCTGTTTGGTAGCCTGATGGCCATTGTCTTTCTTGGTGAGCGGTTCTACAGCTACCACGCCGTAGGCATTGGACTTATCCTGACGGGCATTGCCCTGGTGGTGGTAACCAGACAGCGGCATCAAAAGTAAGGTGGGGCTGTACAAAAAAGGGCGGCTCCCGTGAAGAAGCCGCCCTAAAAGTTGACTATGTACGCTCAGTTACAGAACGATACCCAGCGAAACGGTAAATAAACGGTTGCGGCCGTTCACGTCCGGAAGGTTAATCTGATCAATAGAGTTTACAATTTGATTAAGACCGTGCTCGTAGCCGAAGTCCAGCGTCACAATCGTAAAATCGAATCCTAAACCTCCGTTTAGTCCCCAGTTCACGCTCTGAAAATCGTCTGACGTAACCCGAACATCGTTATCGCCCACTCCTAAAATAAAAGAAGGGGTTACACCACCGTTCAATCGCACTCGTACGGCAGTTTCGGCACCAGTAAGGTACACTCCGACATTCAGGGGCACGCGCAGACTGTGCACGCTAATGTCATCTTCTAAGTTAAAATCGCCTCCTTCGTCGTCATCATCAACGCTAGCCGTAAAGTTTGCGCCAATATTATAGTAGTGCAATCCGGGCTGGAAGAATACCGCACCGTCTTCAGCACCAATTCTAAAGTCCAGGCCCGCATTGAAGCCCGCTCTTACGCCCTCGTCGCTTAACTGAACATTCTCAGAAGTAATTCTGGATAAATTAACACCAATTTTAGGGTTGACGGCCACCTGAGCCGACGCGTAGGATACGGAGAGCACCAAAGCGCTCATAATTAAAACATTTTTCATTTCTGTGTAGATTAGGTAAAAAATAAACAAGGACGCGTTGGAAAAGTGGGTTGTCCCGGTTGATGCGTCTGGTATACTAACGAAAACTAACGCACATAGTTTGAAACGCTTTCACCTGCCACGCTGATGTCTGACCGATGTAGTGACCTGCGCTTAACATTTGCAGACTTGCGCCGTTAAAGAAGCAGTTGTTAAACTACACTTAAACACCTATTTCATGGAAATTAGACTAGGGGACACCGCTCCCGACTTTACCGCACAAACCTCGGAAGGGGAAATTTCTTTTTACGACTGGCTGGGCGACAGCTGGGGCGTACTGTTTTCTCACCCCGCCGATTATACTCCCGTGTGCACCACCGAACTGGGGCGTACCGCTCAACTCAAGGATGAGTTTGCCAAGCGCGATACCAAGGTGCTGGCCGTGAGCGTAGACGATCTGGACTCGCACCAGGGGTGGATTAAGGACATCAACGAGACGCAAAACACCACGGTAAACTTCCCGCTCATCGCCGACCCGGAACGAAAGGTGGCCGACCTGTACGGCATGATTCACCCCAATGCCGACAATACGCTTACCGTACGGTCGGTATTTGTGATCGACCCGAACAAGAAGATAAAGCTGATGCTGACCTACCCCGCTTCTACCGGACGTAACTTCCAGGAGATTCTGCGGGTGATCGACTCGCTGCAGCTTACCGCCAACCACAGCGTGGCCACCCCGGCCGATTGGAAAGACGGGGAAGACGTGGTGGTGTCTCCCGCCATTGCTACCGAAGACATTCCGGCTAAATTTCCGAAGGGTCATAAGGTGGTGAAACCCTACCTGCGCACCACACCGCAACCGAACCGGTAGTTAATGTATTCTTAAGTAGTGGTAGGTTTAGAACTACGTATTCCTCCGGTGGTGGTGATGGTAGCCGTTGCCGGTATAATGGGGTTGGTGGCAACGCTGGCCCCGGCGCTGTCCTTTGTGGTGCCCGGAGCAGCGGTGGTCACGTCGCTGCTGGTAGCGGCGGGTGTGGTGCTCGCTCTTCTGGGTCTAGTAGCATTTTACCGGGCCTCTACTACGGTAGATCCGGCCCACCCCGGCGGCGCCTCTTCGTTGGTAACCGGGGGCATCTACCGCGTAAGCCGCAACCCCATGTATCTGGGGATGCTGCTCCTACTACTCGGGTGGGCTGTTTGGTTGGCCCACCCATTTTCATTTCTTGTGCTCCCTCTGTTTGTGGTGTACCTAAACCGCTTTCAAATTAAACCCGAAGAGCGTACGCTGCACGAAAAGTTTGGCGAAGCGTTCGTAACCTACGCGCGTGCGGTGCGCCGCTGGTTGTAAGCTCACTTTTATCTTTATGATTCGTTAACTATGGCCGACAATGAGAAACCTTCCGGCAAAAAACAACTTAGAGCCGATCAGCGTTTGGCGGGTTCGGCGCAAGATGTGTTTAGCTGGTGGAAGGAGCGAACATTTATCAAGAAGGAGGACTCGGTCTGGACCATCATCTCCAAGGTTTTATTTCAGGTCTTCGGCATCATTGTAATGCTCCTGGCCAGTCCGATGCTGGTGCTGGCGTTGGTTGTATCCTTTCTGGTAGCGCTATGAACTTCACCGCATCCCTGAGTTGGTTGCTTCCGATTATCCTTTTTGCCGGACATCAACTGTTACAAACCGGGCTGGGTATTCCCTTGCCCTGGCTCGATAATTACCTAGACCCATTTTGCGCTGCCGCCCTCGGACTTCATCTGGTGGCTTTCGAGCGGAAGCTCTACTTCAAGCAGAAGCAACTTACGTGGGCTGATGTTTCAATTGCTACCGCGGGCTTGGCATTCGTCTCGGAAGTGGTGTTTCCCTACTTCTCCGACAGTTTTACGGCTGATGTTTGGGATGTGGTCGCCATAGTCGTCGGGGCAGGGTGGTACGTAGCCACCGCGGGTAGCTCTCCCGTTCGCCAGTAAGCATCGGTCACTGTCACTAAAATATATTTTGATGTAGGGGTGACTTTTTCCCGGCAATACCGTCTTAATAGCTAGATTTGATCCTCACCCAATTCAGCATCAACGCGCTGCTCGCAGTCACTCAGAAGTCTTCGTTTAAAGAATCACTGATCAGCAACTTACTAGCACACTGAAGCTTGCACTTATACCGAGGAAGCAACAGTTCCCTACTTTAACCTTTACCTACATTTGGCCTTTCCGAAATATTATCAAAAACCAATTATGAAAAACTTTACCCTAACCGTTCTATTTTGCTTGCTGGCGACCGCCAGCTGGAGCCAAAAGCAAACCATTGCCTTCGACTACGAACGTTCATCGTTTAATATGGATCAACCCTTACCTTCTGAAGAGCACTTCTTCTTGTCGGGCGAAATCAGCGAGGCGGTCAGCATGGTGGAGGTCATTATCAAACCCGGACGGCGAAATAAGAATTTTGTCTTGTACCAAAACCGCTGGAAGCGTAGCTACAACGACACGCGCCAGCAGTTTCTACTGCCGGTGAACTATAATCTACGGGGGGGCACCGAATACGATCTGACCCTCAATTATTACCGATGGATACGCCCTGAAGAATTGCAAAACCTAAAGGAAGGACTGAACAGCGAACTGGAAGCCTACGTAGACCAGAGCCTAGTGCTCAGCCGCAAGCGTATCCGCTTGGTAAAGAGTGTCCCATCCATGATGTCGGACATGAATTCGGTGGTCAGTTCGGCGCTGTCGTACTATCGAAGTAACAATAACGTGCAGTTTGAGGGGTTCTCGAGCATCATCCAGGATAAGCTGCGAATCGTTACGCGCAATCCGCTGCGCAAAGCCCAGCGCAACGAAGAAACGCGCCGCAAGCAGGCCGAAGAGCTCAAAACCATGTTGCAAGCCGAGGTTGCCAACTTGCTCAACACGGGGTTTTCGGTACTGGCCGACAGCCGACAGGTAGACAATTACCCTACCCAGAAGGCGAAGAATACGCTCACCGTGCACGTGGGCTACGGCGGAGTGTTTTTAAACGACAAAGTGGCTGACCTGAACACCGGGGCGAGCGGGATGGCGGGACTGACCCTCCCCCTGGGCAAACGCGCCTTTGCGCCCCGCCTGATGAGTAATTCGGCGGTGATCTTGGGGTTCTACTTTCAGGATTTTGACAACGACCAGGGGGTGCGGGCCACCGGGCCCATCTTCGGCAAGCCCGTATACGCCGGTTTTGGTTACAAGGTGTACGAATTTATCAGAATTTCGGGAGGTGTTGCCTTTTTGCAGAACGAAGTCGGCGGCAATGCAACTGGCGCAATTGACATTGACGATGGTTTGTATCTGCGCCCCTTCGTGGGCATCACGGCGGATATTAGCTTTTGGGCCGGTTTTTCTCGCTAGTGCTCATGAAAAAAACACTGATTTGTTTAACGGTACTGGGCTGCTTCCTGGCCACCGAGCGGGCGCAGGCCCAGCAAGAGCAGTACCGCTGGCGCGTAGGGGCCCACGTAGGTTCTATGCTGTACTACGGCGACCTTAACCGACAACTACTTCCGGAAGGGGTAAACCCCGAACAACCGGCCTGGGGCTTGTCGGTGGAGCGGCTGCTGAGCAACACCTGGTCGGGCAAACTGCTGTACACGCAGGGGCAGTGGGTGGCCAACGATCGCACCAATGATGCCTTTCTGGCCCGTTCGCTGAACGCCCTGACGGAGGTGCAAGACTATTCGCTGCTGTTTACCTACTACCTGGATAACAACCGCCAGTTGGGCCGTCGTAGCTTTGTGGCTCCCTATTTTTCGTTCGGACTGGGGTACACTGATTTTGATGTTTTCGGCGACCTGCGCGACAGCGAAGGGGTCAACTACCACTACTGGTTTGACAATACTTTACGAAGCGTGGCCGAGAACGATCCCGGGGCGGGAGACGCCACGTTGGTGGAGCAAGACGGTACGTACGAGACTGATCTGGCCGCCCTGGCGACGGAGCGCCCCTACCCGACCGAAAGCTTCAACCTGCCGGTGGCACTAGGACTCAAGTTCCGAGTAGGCACTAACATCAATCTGAACTTAGAATTGCTGCTTCGCTACGCGTTTACTGATTACTTAGACGACGTGAGTGGGAACTACCGAACCGAGTACGGCAGTGCGGACCAGCGTTACGCTGCCAATCCAACCGAGCGAGTCGCTGCTCAACGGGGCAGCAGTCCGAACGTAAACGACTTCTACGCTTTTCCGTCGGTGTCGTTGCACTACAGCTTTGCTCGTAGGAAAACCACCTACCGGGCCCCCAAACTGTACGCGGTTGCCGAACGGGTGGATCGCTTTACCGTGGTGCCCGACCGATCACTAACCGTCACCGATACCCTGGCTACCCTTACGGTTGATGCTAACCTGGATTCAGCAGATAGCTACACCCTGAGCGATTCTTTGCGGGTTATTCCGCACGTGGTGGGTCAGGATACGCTACTGGCCATCGTACGGCCAACTACTGATTCGTTAGCTAACGTATCTCGTGCCGATCCTGTAGCCGATGCTGGCGAATCTAGGGCGGCGCGCGTTGATACGCTGGCCCTGATCGCCCCCGCTACTCTAGCTTACGACACCTTACCCTACAACACGTTCAGGCCGGGCACCTTGATCCCTGTATCAGGCGAGCGTGCCATTCGGGTGCAGACCGATACCAGTGGCACCCGTCTGGGGCTGGTAACTTATGAGCCAACTCCGGTTACCACCGGCGTACCCTACTTCGGCTCCTTCGACCCCCGCCCCGATTCGGTCGTCACTCAGCCTACTACTCAGAAACCGACAGACATGGTCGCTCGTAGCGAGCGAGAGTCTGTCCCCTTCTCAACGCTACCGAAGAAGGACAGCACTACCCAATCGCCTACCCCAGCTGTCGGCAAAACCGTAGTGTCCGATAAAACCCCGGCGCCTGTCGCTGATAAGACCGTGCAGGCTACCCCATCGTCGGTGTCTGCTGCGGATAAAGCGATCGCTACCCCAACCGATAGCCTTCTGGCCAAGAGCGATGAGCCAAGTGCATCTGCTCCGAAACCGATGGTTTCCCCTTCTGATCCTGATCCGTCAGATGGAAGGATAGCAGTTGTTCCGCCCACCTCGTCTCGCCCCACCGGCGATACCACGGCTTTGGTACCGGATACTGCCTACGTGGCTACGCTCAACGCGCGCATGGACACTTTTTTGAACTACCTGGACGAAGTCGGGCAGAAGAACGATACGAGTTTTGCTCGTATCTCCGATGAAGTAGAACAGCTTAAAGAGCAGCTAAGCAACCTTCAAAACGCAACGCAACCTGCGGTTCGGGCCACTTCCATTGACGAGCGGCTGCGTTCTATCAAACTGCAGGAGCTCGGCACCACCGAAGTATTCTTCGGCGTAGGCTCCTCGACGCTAAGCGCCGAGGGCACCGAACGTCTGCAGCAGGTGGCGGTGCTGGTGCGAAATGCTCCCAACGCCACGGTGCGCCTGCGGGGCTTTACCGATACCACGGGAAACCCGGAACGAAATCAGCTTCTCTCGCAGCGGCGGGCCGAGGCAGTGAGAAGCTTGCTCACCGAATCGGGAGTACCGGATCAGCAGATTTCGGCCGCTTCTTTTGGTGCCGACCGCACGTTGCGCAAGGAGGAAGCCTCATACGGGCGGAGAGTAGAAGTCATTGTTGAGGAATAATTAGTATTAAGGTAAACCACGCTGGGTTTACCTGATCTGGTGAATTGACTGTTTAGCATGAATTAGGATTTACCGCTGCTCTCTACCCAGCTTTTCAATCTTATCAAGCCACTTGGTTCGGTAGCTTGCTTTAGAATGACGAATCGGGCCGATGGTCGTGGTCTTGACTTTTTTGACTCCTACAAACTGAAGGGTAAGCTTTTTCATCGCGTTATGACTCGGCCGACCGTACACCCAACGGTAGTACCAGCCGGGTTGGTCTAGGGTACAAATCAGGCGCGCACTTTTACCGGTAAGGTACTTATCCCACCAAACCGAACCTTCCCGTTTCTTAAAGGCGAAGCCTGGTAAGAAGACGCGATCGATGAAACCCTTGGTAATAGCGGGTACCGATCCCCACCACACTGGGTATACCCACACCAAATGGTCGGCCTGGGTGATCAACGCTTGCGCCCGGAGCAGGTCGGGTTCCAGCTCCGTTCGTTTACGGTAACCGTACCGAAGGTTCGGGTTGAAGTCTAGCTCTCGGATATTAAGCACTTTGGGTACGGCACCGGCCGCCATGGCCCCGGTCCGATACGCTTCGCTCATCGCAGCACAATAGCTCTCAGCATCAGGATGCCCATTGATGAGTAGGATCTGTTTATTCACGCGTTAGAATTTTTAGCAGGATTTTATTAAGCACCTCGGGTTGGTCAACCGGTAGTGACTCCAGTAGTATTTAGCAACAACTCCTTTAAACTTAAACCTTCATCCAAGGCGGGCTAGTGAACCCCGCAGCAACTTAGTTCATAGCTTTCAAGGGCTGCTTGATTCGCCTCCTGTAACTTTTCAAAGCGAGACTACGGACGCTTCATTGAAATTTTTCCATATGTGACGGTTAATACTATTCTCACACGGATAATTCTTGGTATCAAGCGTCGCTCGCCGGTGCTTTGCTGAGTTAGGTAGCCTGCTCAACGGGACGCCCTTGTTTTGCCTAAATAAAAGAACGGAATCAAGCGCTCCATCTACTGCCCCTTTTGAATATCTGTAACCTTATCGTACGAAGCCATCAGGCCTCGGATGATGGCGGAGCTCAGGCCGTTGTGCTCCATCTCGTTGAGTCCGGCGATGGTGCAGCCCCGGGGGGTAGTCACTTTGTCGATCTCTCGCTCGGGATGTTTCCCTGCCTCCAGAATGAGCGAAGCGGCTCCGCGGCAGGTCTGCACGGCAATGGCCTGCGCCTCTTCGGCGTGGAAGCCCATCTGGATGCCCCCTTGCGCTGCCGCCCGGATGTAGCGCAGGCAAAAGGCAATGCCACTGGCGCCCAGCACCGTGGCCGCCGCCATCAGCTCTTCTTCAATGATCAGGGTACTCCCCATCACGTCGAAAACGCCCTTGACCTCGTCTAGCACCTCCGCCCGCGTGTTCTTCGCCGCTAGGGTAGTCATCGACTCCCGAATGGCGATGGCGGTATTGGGCATGGCCCGCACCACAGGGAACCCCTCCCCCACCTGGGCCTCAATGTCGGCAATGCTTACCCCGGTGATAGTGGACACCAGCACGTGCTGCTCGGCGTCGAGCACCGGTTTGATCTCGTTAAGCACCCCGGCCAGTTGCTTAGGCTGGACGCAAAGCATTACCAGATGCGCCCCCTGGACGGCCTCCGCATTGTCGGTACCGATCCGGATGCCGTGGTCAGCCAAACTTTCCAGCGCCGCCGGGCGGCGACGGGTCACCGTGATGGCGTTGGCCGGGTAACGTTCGGTGCTGGCTAAGCCACGGGCGATGGCCTGACCCAGGTTGCCCCCTCCTAAAATTGCGATGCCGGTTGCTGTCTTAGTCACTTGGTAGTCAGTTGGTTAAATGACAAATCTTTCTGGCTTACGTCAACCAGAAAACGCTTGTTTAAAAACTTGCGCCCGATCAGTACCGGGTAGCGCATCTGCTGCCGGTCGGTAAGCGAAAACTCCGTCTGGAAACTTCGCCCGAACAGCCGCAGTTTGGTTTTTACTCCGTAGCGGTGTTCCACCAATCCGCTCGAGCTGCGTACCTTTTTCTCCGAGAACCGTGTGGCGTGTAGGTAATGATCGTTGTATTCGGGGTGGTCGGGGTCTAGTAACTTAAAGCGTAGCGTGGGTACCCCGTCACGATCGATCACTTCCACGTGGTGGCAGTGCAGCGCGCAGCCGTAAGCCCCGGTATCAATCTTTGCTTCGATGGTGGTAAGCCCCCAGTCGGGCAAGTCAACGTAGTCCATTCTTCCGATAACGCGCATAACGCAAACCTAGGTAAATTCTGGTTTTAACAAAAAAAGGCTACCCCGTATAGCAGGGTAGCCCTTGTAAACTTATGTTCTGACTACGATCCGCTTTCGCTACGCGTAGTGTCGGACGGGGTGGTACCCGTGGCCGGACGCTTAGCAGGCGACGTCGATTCGGTTGACGGCTCGGTGGTGCGTGCGGGCAAGCGACTGGTGGAAGTGGTATCAGTTGCGTTGGTAGTGCTTTCGCGGGCCGACTGACTGCTCGGCTGCTGCGCGGATGACGGGATCGCTTTCTCCTGGGCGGTGGTGGTAGCGGGCTGATCTGCCTTGGCGGGCGGGGTGGTTCGCGAGGGCGTAGTAGCCATCTGCTTGCGATCCTTAGCGGCTTCCCGCTTGGCTTGCTGATAATCCAGCACCTCTACCGCCGTATCGGTTTCCACCTTTTCGTCCAGGACTTTATAGTCTCCCTTTTGGTAGGCTACCTTGCGTTCCTGGTCGTTGGTTTCGGTAAGGGTATCCAGCATCACGGTGCGGCGCAGCACCTTGCGGCGGATCTCGTAGGTCTTGGTAGCGCCCACGGTATCCACTTCCTCAATCATACGGCGGCGGATGTCGTACACGATGCGGGTGGAAAGGGTATCAATCTGCACCACTTCGGTTTCGGTGTAGGTGCGGTCGTCGTCAGACTTCGCGCTGGTCGGTTCGGCCACTATTGCGGTGGTTTCTTCTTCTAGCAGCACGGCGTCCTCGTCGATGGTAGTTAAATTAATGTCCTGTAGGGTGTCGGACGATAAGGTTGCAGCATTGGCACTCACGTCTTTGCTCTCTCTATTGATGTTGTCGCAACTTACTACAGCGAACAGTAGGGCTACCGTAGTAAAGTACAAAGTGAAGGGGGATTTCATAAAATTTATCAATTAGTTTGAAAAATAAGTCTTTAGCTAAGTAAAGCGGTTTCGTAGCCCTTTTGTTTAAAAGACCAATGAGTGTTAAAATGAGCAACAGTTGGGATCAGCCTGGTAGATCCTGGGACGAGTGGGTTCAATAACAATTCGGGCCGGGGGTGGTTACTTCAATAGACTATTCAATTATTTGAACCACTAAATCACTTTTTACAATGGAAACCAACAAAGAGTTAGTTAAAGACCTGAACGGAATACTTGAGAAGCACAATGACGCGGTGCGCGGCTACGACGAAGCAGCCGAGAAGGCTAAGTCACCGTCCCTAAAAACCTTCCTCCAGCGTAACGCGGGCACCCGGAAGTCTTTTGTCACTGACCTGAAGCAAGAGGTTATGTCACTGGGTGGCGATCCGGATACCAAAACCAGCGCGGCCGCAGATATACACCGGGGTTGGATCAACTTCAAGACCGCCCTCTCTAGCAACAAGGACGAAGCAGTGCTCGAGGAGTGCATCCGGGGCGAAGATGCGGCTCTCAAAGAATACGATAGCGTACTGAAGGACTACGAGGTTCCCCAGGGATTGCGTAACAAGCTTCAGGACCAGCGCAACCAGATTCAGCAGGCGAAGAGCGAACTAAAATCGCTGGAGCTACAGGCTGATGCGCGCAACTAAGTAACCACCAGTACCTACTACGAGCGACGGTCTTCTAACGAAGGCAGTCGCTTTTTTTATTCTTGTCCTTCCACTTTGAAGACGTACGCCATCTGTTTGCCCACTGCCTGCCGGGCGGCCTGGGGCACCGTCACCGTTAGCG
Organism: Tunicatimonas sp.; assembly: GCA_049650865.1. GTDB lineage: Bacteria > Bacteroidota > Bacteroidia > Cytophagales > Cyclobacteriaceae > Tunicatimonas. The sequence goes on along the minus strand of JBASAY010000007.1, from coordinate 2,736 downwards.
TCCCCCCGTCTACGCTCCAGTCTAGGGGAGCATCGTAGCCGAGCAGGTGCACCGATGAACCTTCCTTAGGCTGTAGCTCGGGCAAATCCACAGCATCAGTAAGCGCATCCATCAGGATGCCGTATCGGTAGGGCTGTCCCTTCTTGCGGGTGTAGCGCAAAGGGTCCCCTTCATCGTACGAAAGGGGCAATCGCTCGGTAGCGTAGATCGCTTCCCCGTTCACGTCTAGCCACGCCCCCATGGCCTCCAGACGCTCCACACTGGCTTCGGGAATCAGTCCTTCGGCCGTTGGCCCGACGTTGAGTAAGTAGTTACCACCCTTCGCGGCCACGTCGATCAAATTGTGAATGAGCACTTCGGTCGACTTCCAGTTGTCGTCGTTTTTCTTAAAGCCCCAGGTATCGTTCATGGTCATGCAGGCTTCCCAGTCCACGTCGCTGCCTTCTTCGAGGATTTCCTGCTCGGGCGTACCAAAGTCGCCCACGTAATCTTCACTGTCGTCGTTCATGCCCTGCATGCCCTTCCGGCCTACGTCTACCCGGTTGTTAATAATGAGCGAGGGTTTCAGTTCTCGTAAGTACTGATACATATCCACCCCGTGCTCGTGCGTCCAGTCCGGAATCCACTCCCCATCGAACCAGATCACGTAGGGGTCGTACTTTTGTACCAGTTCGGTAAGTTGGGGTTTGAGGTAGTTCTCTACGTACTGGTCGAACTCCGGATTTACGCGGGTGGTATCCTCACGCGCATTGTAGTCGGGGTAGTTGGGGGCCTGGGCCTGGGGGTGGTGCCAGTCCATAATGGAGTGGTAGAAACATAGCTTTACGTCGTACTTGTCGCATGCTTCCTTGAGTTCGCCCAGCAGGTCGCGCTTGATGGGTGAGAAGTCCATCACATCGTAGGTTGATACCTCTGAGTCCCACAGCCCAAAGCCGTCGTGGTGCTTGGAGGTGATTACCAGGTACTTCATTCCGGCGTCGCGGGCGATCTGTACCCAGCGGTCGGCGTCGAACTGCTCAGGGTTAAACGCCCGGGAGTATTCTTCGTACTCAGCTACGGGAATGGAAGCGCGTTCCATGATCCACTCTCCGATGCCTTCTACTTCCTCCCCGTTGTGCACTCCGGCGGGCACCGCGTAGGGCCCCCAGTGAATAAACATCCCGAATTTAGCCTCGCGCCACCACTCCATGCGCTGGTTGAACTCCTCAGGCGACTCGTTGAGTACGTTGACTACCGGTGTTTCGGCCGGGGGCTCCTCGGTGGTGGTGGTGGTTTGGCAGTGGGCAAACAACAGTAATGTAGCAAAAGTGAGTAAGTTGATTCGCATCGTTTTATTGGATGTGGTTGGTCTAGCGGTTCAAACTACTTAAAATTCGTGAAACGCAAAACGATAAGGTTGTAACTTATGGGGGGATCGCGTCTACTTGCAGCAACATATTTTTTAAAGAGAAGAACTTGCTCTATATTAAAACCATCTACTGCTCTTTACGTAAGGCAATTTTCTGCTGACGCGGATGTAATTTTAGTCGTGTTCTATCCTGATCAGCCTTCTAAACTTAGAGGAAACTGACCAATCTACCAACCATGAAATACGCTGCCCAAACCATCCTGGACAACCTACAGCTCATCTTAGACAGCTGGGAAAGCACGGTTACCCAGAAGATCACTGCTTCGGAGCAGACCGATAAAATTGCGCTGTATGATCACCTGCCTAGCATGATACGCGACATTGCCGATATTCTGATTCGGTTTCACGGCACCGAAGGCTTGCCCCGAGACGAAAAGTATCAAGAGATTGTGGCCAATAGCAGTGAGCACGGTCGCCACCGGGCCACGTCCGAAGGTTACACCATCGACCAGATTATCCACGAGTACATCGTCTTTCACCGAACGCTCACCAACGTGCTCCGAGATCATAATACCTACAATGATGATATCGCCGACCTACTGAAGTATATTATTGAGACGGCAATTCTTCAGTCGGCGGCCGCCTTCAATACTTCCCTCCAGCAGATGCAGGAAAAGCTGGTGGGTACCCTGGCGCACGATTTGCGCAATCCGCTAAGCGCAACGTATAGCCTACTGGACCTGATGGCCGGTCAGAAAAAGGATGATGAACGTGAAATGCTGCGCGAGATGGCCGTCCGCAGTGTGCAGAAGGCACTAAAGCTCACTGAGGGACTTCTCGACTCGGTAGCCGCCCGGGCGGGCGAGGGCATGATGCTTAGTTTTGCGGCGGTTGACATTGTGAAAGAAGTAAAGCTCGTCTACGACGAAGCCTGCCTTATCTACAGTCAGCCGATCATCCTAAAGTGCGCGGAAGAAGAAATTCACGGAGTGTTGGATGGGGTAGCCATTCGGCGGTTACTAGAAAACCTACTGACGAATGCTATCAAGTACGGAAGTATCCGGCAGCCAATCACCATTGAGGTAGAAGATGATGAGGATTATGTTAGTATCAGCGTGCACAACCACGGTAACCCCATATCAGAGGAGCGGCAGCAAGCAATCTTCAATTTTCTGGAGCACAGTTCGGATGCCAACGTCAGTGAAAGACAAAGCTGGGGCATGGGCCTTACCTTAATTAAGGCGGTGGCTGAGTCGCACCAGGGGCAGGTATTCTTGACCAGCAGCGCCAAGCAGGGTACGCGCTTTACCATTAAGCTAAGCAAGAACAACGAGCTGGGCCAAAGGCGTACGCGGATCCTGTACAAAGAGTGAATCTTAGAACAATAG
>JBASAY010000006.1:0-18551 GCA_049650865.1 Tunicatimonas sp. | reverse complement strand
TCTCCGGTCTCCGGTCTCCGGTCTCCGGTCTCCGGTCTCCGGTCTCCGGTCTCCGGTCTCCGGTCTCCGGTCTCCGGTCTCCGGTCTCCGGTCTCCGGTCTCCGGTCTCCGGTCTCCGGTCTCCCGTCTCCCGTCTCCCGTCTCCCGTCTCCCGTCTCCGGTCTCCGGTCTCCCGTCTCCGGTCTCCGGTCTCCCGTCTCCCGTCTCCCGTCTCCCGTCTTTAATATCCGATTCCCCCTTCTTCAATCGCTTGCAGTACCAGCGCACAGGCTTCCTCTATCTCGTCGTCGGTAATGGTAAGGGGCGGGGCAATGCGCATCGCGTCGTCGCAGTACAAAAACCAGTCGGTGATCACACCTAGCTGCACCGCCCGATCAATGATAGGCTTCAGTACCTCAAAAGAGTCGAAGGCCACCGCCATCATCAGTCCGCGGTAGCGAACCTCCCGGATGGCGGGATGGCGCAGTCGCGCCTTGAACAGTTCTGCCTTGCGCGCTACGTCTTCAACCAGTCGCTCATCGTGCAGCGTGCGCAGCGTGGCCAGCGAGGCCGCTGCACTCACCGGGTGCCCCCCGAAGGTACTGATGTGGCCCAGGATTGGGTTCTCACGGAAGCTCATCATTAGGGCGTGCGATGCGATAAACGCGCCGATGGGCATCCCGCCGCCCATGCCCTTGGCGGCTACCACAATGTCGGGCACGATGCCGTAGGGCTCAAACGCCCAGAAGGTGCCGGTGCGGCCGAAGCCTGCCTGAATCTCATCCAGAATCAACAGCGCTCCGGTATCGTTGCAGCGCTGCCGCACCCGCTTAAAATAATCAGGATGCGCCACCCGCACGCCCGCTTCGCCTTGCACGGTTTCCAGCACCACCGCCGCCGTCTGCTCGTTAATCAGCCCCAGGTCGTCGGGCTCGTCGAACCGAATGTGCGTAACGCCCGGCAGCAGGGGGCGGTAGGCCTGCTTGAACGACTCGCTCCCGCACACCGACAGTGCCCCGTGCGAAGAACCGTGGTACGCGTTGTAGCACGATACCAGGTTGGGCCGACCCGTGGAGCGCTTGGCCAGTTTGATAGCTCCCTCGATGGCTTCGCTGCCCGAGTTCACCAGATAAGCGCAGTCGAGCGGGGCGGGTAGGGTGCGGGCCAGGGCTTCGGCCAGTTGCACCTGCGGGGTTTGCACAAACTCCCCGTACACCATCACGTGCAGGTAGCGGTCGAGTTGGTCTTTAATGGCCTGCACCACCCGCGGGTGCCGGTGCCCCACGTTGCTTACCCCGATGCCCGCGATCAGGTCGAGGTAGCGCTTCCCGTTGGGACCGTACAGGTACACTCCTTCGGCGCGTTCTATCTCGATCATCATCGGGAAGTGGGTGGTCTGCGCCAGGTGATCCAAAAAAAGTTGCCGTTGCGACAGGGTGGTGGTCATGGAGGGTGTGGGTTAGTGGCTAGGGATTAGAATTAATCAGTACCTAATTCCGCGCCGCGGTGGCCCAATCCCTAACGCCCAATATCCAGTCTACTTATAGATTTTCAGTCGGGCAAAGCTAGGTAATAATGACCTTATCTCCTCAACACCTCTAACTAGTAAAACATTCGTCCGGCGGGTTTGAATACTTTTGCTACAAAAAGTCGTTACTTTAGCGGAACAACCCTGGCGCTATGCTAAACCGCTGGTTCAAAAAGGACAGCCTCACCAATATTTACCAGAAGAAGACCACCGTAAAGGTGATTGTGCTGCTCGTTTCGGCAGGCATTGCGGCCCTGTCTATCGTATACACCAATGCCCTGGTAGAGAAGCTTAAGGAGCGAGAAAAGAGCTTCGTGAAGCTATACGCTGAAGCCATTGAGCGCACCGCCAACGAGAACGAAGAGATCACGTTTCTGTTTAAGGAGATCGTCGCGCCCAACCAGTCGATTCCTACCATCCTGACCAACAGCTTCGGAGACTACGTAGCGTATCGCAACATCGACATTGAAGACACCGACAGTGAGGAGAAGAAAGCGCGGATTCTGGAACGCGAGCTGGCCAAGATGCGGGAGTTATACAGCCCCATTGAGATTGCCCTGCGCGACCCCCGCACCGGCGAGGTGTTCGCTTACCAGTTTGTTTACTACCGCAACTCTTTTCTACTCACGCAGCTACAGTACTACCCTTACTTCCAATTGTCGGTGATCGCCATATTCGCGCTGGTCACCTATCTGGTGTTTAGCTACTCGCGCACCGCCGAGCAGAACCGGGTGTGGATTGGTATGGCCAAGGAAACCGCCCACCAGTTGGGCACCCCGCTCTCGTCGCTAATGGCCTGGGTAGAGTACTTTCGGGCCGACCCCGATACCTACGATCCCGACATCGTGAAGGAGATCGACAAGGACATCCATCGCCTGGAGATGATCACCTCGCGGTTCTCCAACATCGGTTCTACGCCTACCCTCCAAGCCGAAGACCTGCACCAGGTAGTGGTTGATACGGTCGACTACCTGCGCACCCGCATCTCGTCGAAGGTTAAGGTACATCTGCAACTGGGCGATGAGCCCCCCCGGGTGCTCATTAATGCTCCGCTGTTCGAGTGGGTAATTGAGAATATCTGCAAGAACGCCGTAGACGCCATGAGCGGCATCGGTGACCTAACCGTTCGAGTGCAGCACGACAAAGACCGCGCGGTGGTGGATATTAGTGATACGGGCAAGGGGATTCCTAAATCTAAAGTGTCGCAGGTGTTTACTCCGGGTTACACGACCAAGAAGCGGGGGTGGGGTCTGGGCTTGTCGCTCTCGCAACGTATTATTGAGAACTACCACCGGGGGAAGCTCTTCGTTAAGCAGTCGGAGTTAGACGTGGGCACCACCTTCCGGATTGTGTTGCCCATGCAGCCGGTTAGCCCAAGCGCAAAGCTTAAGAGTGAGCCAGCCATCGCTTCGTCAGCCCGGTAAGCTGGCAATTAGGGTTCCTTCTTCTCGCAGTCGTTTCATAAGGGCCGTAATGGACTTTAGTCCCTCCAGGAGAGGGATCTTGTTCCCCTCATAATCAACGAACTCTATTCGCTTCGACGTGATAAGCGTGGTGCGCTCTACAGCGTTCTTCTTCAGAAAATGAGTTAGAGATACAACATCGTAGTCGGTTTCGGTATTTTGGATCGATACCTGAGCGATGTTAGTTTCCCTTACGGCAGTGTCTGTCATGAGTGCTCAATTTCTTGCATCAAACGAATAAGTTCCTCCTCGTCTACTTCCTCTTCTTCTGGTTTCACGTGGTAGAGCGTAATGCCCTCTCGCTCTTCATCGGGTGAGACCCGCAACCCAATGGTTTTCTTTAGTACGAAAAACAAGGCGTAGCCCATTCCGCCCGCCCACAGCAGGCACACCAGCGCCCCTCCGGCCTGCACGCCCAACTGCGTCCACCGATCATGCACCAGACTTGCCTCGGGGGCAAACAAGGCCACGGCCAGGGTGCCGAAGAGTCCGCAGAAACCGTGAACGGGAATAGCCCCTACGGCATCATCAATTTTCCACCGTTTGGTAAGCAGGTCGTACGAAAGGTTATGGATAACACCCGCCAGCAGGCCAATGAGTAGGGCGGCAAAGGGGGTTTGAATATGCGCCGAGGCGGTGATGGCTACCAGGCCTCCGAGGGCTCCGCCCAGCATCTTTTCGTAGATGTTGGCCTTCTGCTGGAAGAAGTACGCGTGGAAGTAGGCGGCCAGGGCGGCGGCGGCGGCGGCCAGGTTCGTATTTAGGATGCTGCTGCCTACCTGAACGTCAAAAACCAGCGAGCTTCCCCCGTTAAAGCCCCACCAGCCAAACCACAGAATAAAGACGCCCAATACCGCCATCGGGATGCTGTTGGGCTCAAATTCGCGCAGGGTACCCGCTTCGGTGTATCGCCCCAACCGCGGTCCCAGCAGCTTGAGTCCGGCCAGCGACACCCAGGCGCCTACCGAGTGAACGACCGTGGAGCCGGCAAAATCGATGAACCCCAGGTCAGCCAACCACGCTGAGTTGCTGCTGTAGAACGCATTGCCCCAGACCCAATGGCCAAAGACCGGATAGATGATCAAAGCGGTGAAGGCCGAGGCGACGAGGTAGGGCAGAAAGCCGGTGCGCTCTGACATAGAGCCCGACACGATGGTGAGGGTGGTGCCCGCAAAAGCGAGTTGGAACAAGAAAAATACTGCTCCCAACTCATTTCCTTCGGCTACTGAAAAAGAAGCGGGTAGAAACATGTTGGTACCGATCCATCCCCCCACCGACTCACCAAACATCAGCCCGAAGCCTACCAAAAAGAAGATAATGGAGCCTACGGTCCAGTCCACCATATTCTTCATAGCGACTGCCGCCGTGTGGTGCTTCCTCACCAGACCGATCTCTAAGCACTTGAACCCCGCCTGCATGAGAAACACCAGGGCGGCAGACAGCAGTACCCAAAGCATGTTTAGGGTAGCCGGATTAATTTCTTCGGCTGACGTAGTGGCTTCGGAGGCATAAGCCGGAACAGTAACGGTGATTAATCCTACCAGAAATAATCTTTTCATGCGCAGCGTACGTTGACAAACCAGTAGACAAAAAACGAATGCCTCACTTGGTCGGTAGGGAGCTAAAAAAACGTACCAAACAGTACGGAAGCCAAAGTAGAGTAATGTACTTTTGCGGAGTACCCGAGGATTCTGAAGATTAAACTTAAGGCGATAGACTGAAAAACCGTCGGAGACCGATTTGGATAATCATATCTTCTATCTTAAAAGTGTAATTCAAAGAGGGGGACGGAGTGGGGATTATGGGTATGTTTAATCGCTCTTTTGTAGTTTTAGCAATAACAAAAGCTTATGAAAACGCGGGAAGCGCTTATTAATGGGATTACGCGGGAGCTACAGCAGTTGCCGGAAGAGTATCTGCACACTGTCTTTAGTGTAGTAGCGCGCATGCGCACTCAGCTTGAGAGGGGTAAGCCGATAGAAAGGACTACCCAACCCGGAGCGGTTCCTTTTGTTGATGAAATTGAGCGGGTAAAGGAGCAATCGGGGCGGGGCGACGATCAGCAGTTTGCGTGATAGAAATTGTCTTTGTTTGATGCTTTCATTCGTTTTGCCGCTGCGATACAGGCAGTTACTGGAGAAAGAGTCTGTTAATGAATTGCTCTTCAGAAAAGTGTTTCAGATCGTCAGAGTATTTATCCTATATCGTATAATCTACCGACCATACTATCGCCGAGATCAAAGCCTTATGAAAATTCTTGCCGGGCTGTTCCTAACTTGCTCACTGATTGCTTTTTCTGCCAGAGGTCAAACTCCGGCCAAACTATCGGCCAGCGAAATTCAACTGGCGCTGAACAAACTTAACGTACTGGGCAGCGCCCTCTACGTGGCGGCGCACCCCGACGACGAGAACCAAGTAGTGATCGGCTACCTGTCACAAAGTCGCCTGATGAACACCGGCTACCTGTCGCTCACCCGCGGCGACGGCGGGCAGAACCTCATCGGTCCCGAAATTCGAGAGCTTCTTGGGGTGGTACGCACCCAGGAGCTCATCCAGGCCCGCCGCGTAGACGGCAGTAAGCAGTTCTTCACCCGGGCCATCGACTTTGGCTACTCCAAAACCGCCGACGAAACCCTGGAGTTGTGGGACAAAGACCAGATCATGGCCGACGTGGTGTGGGTAATTCGTCGGTTTCGGCCCGACGTGATCATTACCCGCTTTCCGGCCGACGAGCGGGGCGGGCACGGCCACCATACCACCTCGGCCCTGCTGGCGGCCGAAGCTTTTGATCTGGCCAACGATTCGACCCGCTACCCCGAGCAACTGGAGTACGTAGCGCCCTGGCAACCTACCCGCCTGTACTTCAACGACTTCGCCTGGTTCACGCCCGGACTGGATTCGGCCAGCCAGGTAAACGATTCTATTCTGGCCGTTAGCACGGGCGTCTACAATCCGCTGTTAGGCCGGTCGGTGCCCGAAACGGCGGCGCTGAGCCGCAGCCGCCACCAGTCGCAGGGCTTCGGCGCTACCGGGGCGCGGGGTGCCCGTACCGAGTACCTGCGGCACGTGCGGGGCAGTCTGGTAAAAGACAATCTCTTTGAGGGTATCGACACCACCTGGAACCGGGTGCCCGGTGGCGAGCGGGTGGGGCAACTGCTGGCCCAAGCCGCGCGGGAGTTTGATCCGGGGCGCCCAGCGGCGGTGGTGACTACGCTGATGGACGCCTCCGAGGCGCTGAACGCCCTGCCCGATAGCTACTGGAAGCGGGTAAAACGGGCCGAACTTGATCAGGTGATTCCGGCGTGCCTAGGGCTGTACCTTGAGGTGCGGGCGGGCACCAACACGCTCACGCGCCGCTTCCGCCGGGGAGAGGCTACGCGTCCGGGCATTGCGGAGTACTCGGCCACCCCGGGCGACTCGGTGACGCTCAACGTGGAGGCCATCAACCGCTCCGAGGTGCCGGTAACCCTTAACGGGCTGTCGTTCCCTACCCTGGGCCGCGATACCACGCTGCGCTGGGTGTTGCCCAACAACGTAGACACCGCGCTTACGCAACCGGTGCGCTTGCCCGACGACCTGCCCTACACCGAACCCTACTGGCTGCGGGCGTCACACGATGGCTTCACCTTTACGGTGGAGGATCAGCAACTGATCGGGCAGGACGAGTCGGAAGAGGCGCTGGTGGCCCACTGGAAGCTCTCCGTGGCGGGTAAGCCGCTGGCTTTGAGCACCCCGGTGGTGTACAAGTACAACGACCCCCGGCAGGGCGAGACCTACCGGCCGTTCGTAATCATTCCGCCGGTGGACACTGAGATTGCCGAGCCGGTGCGGGTGTTTGCCAGCAGCGCCCCCCAGGCGGTGCGCGTAACGGTGCGCGCCGGAAGGTCGGACGTTAGCGGAGAGCTGGCGCTACAGCTACCCAAAGGCTGGCAGGTCGATCCCGTTAGCTACGACTTTTCGTTGGCATTTAAAGAGAAGGAGGCGGAGTTCACCTTTCGGGTAACGCCCCCCGCCGCCCCCAGCGTGGGGGAAGCCCGCGCGGTGGCCACCGTAAACGGGAGGGAGTACGACCAGCACAAGATTGTGATTGAGTATGGGCACATTCCTACCCAAACCCTGCTGGCGCCCAGCACCGCGAAGCTGGTGAAGGTAGACTTGCAAAAGGCGGGCGAGGCCATTGGCTATATCATGGGAGCGGGCGACGAGATTCCGCAGGCCCTGGAGCAGATTGGCTACCGGGTGACCCTGCTGGCAGAAGATGAGGTACGTGCCGATTATCTGAATCGCTTCGATGCGGTGATGGTGGGTATTCGGGCCTACAACACCAACCAGTGGCTGCGCTACCGCAATGACGAACTGTTAAGGTACGCCGAGGAGGGTGGCACGTTGCTGGTGCAGTACAACACCAACTCTCGCTTGGTGATCGACTCTATTGCACCCTATCCGCTCACCCTGTCGCGCAAGCGGGTGACCGACGAAACCGCTCCGGTCCGTTTTATAAACCCCGATAGCCCGGTACTCAACCAACCGAATCGGATCACTGAGCAGGACTTTGCTGGTTGGGTGCAGGAGCGGGGGCTGTACTTCCCCGAGAAGTGGGACGAGCGCTACCAGCCGGTGCTATCGCTCAACGACCCTGGCGAAGACCCGCTGGAGGGAAGCCTGCTGGTGGCACCCTACGGAGAGGGCTACTACGTGTACACCGGTTTATCATTTTTCCGCGAACTGCCCGCTGGGGTGCCCGGAGCGTATCGGCTGCTCACCAACCTGTTATCCATTGGGAAGGATAATGAACGGGGCCGGTGAGCAAAGCGCTGGTTGCAGTAGCTAGGGTTGCGCTTTCTTAGGCTTACGCGTCCAAGTCCCTTCGCGGCGCAAGCCTATCATCACGCCTAGGTTATTGGTGAGTTGACCCCGGTCCCAGGCCAGCATGGTAAGCAACGACCATTGCTTCGAGAAAGGGTGCGACGTTACCTCCAGCATATAGTAGTCCTGCCGCTGGGCGGGTCGGAAGGCGTAGGGCGCATCGGGGTTCTCGATGCTGCCCCAGCGTAAAATTCCCCCGTTGATGCCGCCGTAGGTACCGTAGTTGGTGGTAAATGTTGTGATCAATCGGTAGTGAGCGCTCTTCACGTACCCCTCAATTCCTAAATGGTGAGCCACAATACGATTATTTACCACGTTAAAATCGAAGCCCCCTTCGTCGGGATCAGAGAAGCCCGGAATGTAGCGCTTGGTGCGGGCCTTAGTATAAAACAGGGGAGTGCCAATGATGCGATCCTGATAGGTCCATCCGGTTTTGTAAAGGTAGTTATTATAGTAATTATCGCGCCCCGCGTAGGGGTATCCGTAGTTGTTATCGGCATCAGAGACCCCATCAACCGGGTCGGTACGCCCCGGCCCGGTTTGGCGGGTAGTATGTAGGAATTCGTAGAGGGCACCGGCAACGATTGCCCGCCGGTTATGCGCGGTGAAACCCACCCCTAGTAGGCGGTCGCCGTTGAAGGGGTTGTTGCCCGAAGCATCTTCAAAGGGTGTTTGCTGGTAGATTTGCAAATCGAAGTTTTTCAGTTTCACTTCTGTTCCCAGATCATAAACTCCCAGATGGTCTCCGGCGGCGTTGGCTACTTCGCCCGGCAGCAACGGATTATTGGTGGCCCCACCGCCGGTCACCACCCGCAGATAGTCTTCGAGAGAATTAAGTATCTCCACACCCGCAGTTTTGCCTCCCCAGATGGCAAAATGAGTAAAGCCGCCGTAGAGGTTGACGGGCAGCTTACCGCCTAACTTGCCATGCGCTGACTTATGGTGCAGGTAAGCATTGGCGACGTGCCGCTCGGGACCCAGCCAGCCGTGGGCGTACGCGCCCTTAACCTGAAGATAGCCCCGGGTAAAGGGTACATTGGTGTAGTTAGCAAGGGTCAATTGAACACGGGGGATAGGACGGCTGTTGCCGCTGATGCCTAAGGAACCGCTACTGAGGGTATTAGGCTGGCTCCCGGTAGTCTCTTCTATCCGACCGCCGCTGAGTTCAAAGGCTTGGTAGCGGATGGCTACGTAGTACTGCTGTAGCCATCCTTCGTATGATCGGGTACTCCGTTTGCCTACTGCATCAACGCGTCCGGCAAGCGACCAGCGGTCGCTGAAGGCATGACTCGCTGAGACTTGGGCACGCAGTAGCCCCCCCCTGTGATCGGTATCATTGAAGATGCCGAAACGGTTGGCTGTAATATAGTGAGGCAGGTACTGCTGGCTGGCCAGGGTGGCTTGGGTGCCTATTTGGTAGCGAATGGTGTCCTGAGCATTTGCTGCTGAGTAAGGTAACACTAGAAACCAAAGGTAGGTTAAGTAATATAACGGACTCCTGCTACTCCATTGAGAGTGTCTTTTCATGCGTCGCCAAGACTTTTGTAGAAGATAAGTTCAAAAATAATACCTAGGTAAGTGGTAGCACAACTTAGAGATTTTCTTACTTTTAAATACAATTGATTTGCCTAACCCGCATCGATAAACTTCCCCCCCCTCGGGGACGCGTACTTAGCGAGCGTCAATTGCTTTGTTTGTTTAGATTTATACCATGTTTGTGCGACCAAAAGTAATAATCTGGTTATTTATAGCAGTATTAATATACGCATTCACCATATTATCCCCCCAAGAGCGTAGGCTAAACTTTATAGAACTGAAGGGTAAATTTTTAGACGGAAGGCTTCCACGATTGCCAGGAGCACTATGGAAGCTTACCAACACCTTTCCGAATTTCTCGATAGACCCTCTAACCACTAACCTTAAAGTAATTCCAGGTACTGATAGGCTGCTGGTACTGGGTAAGAATGGAACAGTTTGGATGTTGAATAATGATGAAGCTGATGGTGAACCCCAAATGATTTTGGATATCAGCCATCAGGTAGTGGGAACGGGAGACGTTGGTTTGTTAGGAGTGGCTTTTCATCCTGATTTTAACGATGCTACCAGCAGCCACTACGGCGAAGTTTACTTTTTTTACGCTTACCGGTTTGAAGCAGATGAGCCTTTGTATAACCGGTTGACTAGATTTAGGTTTACTACGAACCTAGACTCTATTATACCATCTTCGGAGGAAGTGCTGATTCAGCAGTACGACAGAAACGGGTTCCACAGCGGCGGCGATCTGTTTTTTGACGGTGAAGGTTACCTATATGCCTCTTTGGGCGATGAGGGCGGAGGGTACGACCCTTACCGGAGCTCCCAAAAGATCAACGTTTCGCTGTTCAGCGGAATTATCAGAATCGATGTTGACTTAGATTCATCAAGGAGCCATCCTATACGTAGGTATCCCCAATCACCTCGAGGAAAGCCCGCTCACTATCCTGATAATATAAATCAACACTACATGATTCCCAACGATAATCCGTGGGTGAATGAAAGCGGAGAAAATCTGGAAGAGTTTTTTGCGATAGGGTTGAGAAGTCCGCATCGGATGCACTACGATACACTTACCGAAAATATCTGGGTAGCCGACGTAGGTCAGGAAGCGCGAGAGGAAATTAGCCTCATTAGCAAGGGAAGCAACGCACAATGGGTGTTTTTAGAAGGCACCCTTCCCCATCCCCATCGCCTACCGGATTCTGTTATTGGAGTTGAAACTCCGCCGATCTTCGACTATGACCGTAGTTGGGGAGGATGCATTATTGGCGGTTTTGTGTACCGTGGAGACAAATACCCTGCTTTAATGGGAAAGTATATTTTCGGTGACTACGTGAGTAAAAATATCTGGGTGCTGGATCCTGAACAGGAAAACCAGGTTACCTTATTGTGTAAAGTTATAGGCGCCAGCCCGGTGTCTTTTTTAAGTAGTGCAGATGGCTACATATACGTTTTAACCCTTAGCGGAAAAATCCTTAGATTGGATGAGGTAGAGCCTCAAGAATTCCCGAAACTGCTGTCTCAAACAGGGGCCTTCGCCGATCTAAAGAATATGACCCCTTCCTCAGGGATTGTTCCCTACGGAGTTAATACTCCTCTGTGGTCAGACGGAGCTTCAAAAAAAAGGTGGATATCGGTGCCAAAATCCTCCGGTGGTATCATCTACTCTCCGGATTCAACGTGGGAGTTTCCGGTCGGTACGGTCTTTATCAAGCACTTTGAGTTACCAGTCAATCAAGATTCGGTTGCAAGATTAGAAACCAGGTTCTTTGTGATTGATGAGAATAAGCAAGGGTACGGAATAACGTACAAGTGGAACGCCCAAGGAACCGACGCTGAACTGATTTGCGATGGCGAATTAATCAGTGAAGAAGTTGACGTCTTGCAAGACGAGCTTGTTTCATCACAAACCTGGACATTCCCCTCCCAAGCGCAGTGTATGGACTGCCACAACCAAAACGCCGGCTATGTATTGGGCGTTAAGACCGCTCAACTTAATCGGCCGTTCTTCTACGAGCAACTGGGCACAGAAGGCAATCAAATACAAACTTGGAATCGCCTAGGTCTATTCGGTGAACACTCAGATCACATTGATCCTTCGGAGCTAGCCAGATTGGTTTCTGTCAACGACACCAGTGCATCACTACAAGATCGGGTAAGGTCTTACTTAGATGCGAACTGCTCTTTCTGCCACCGGCCGGGGGGCGTAGAAGCTGCCTTTGACGCTAGAAGCAACACTTCCTTACCGCTTCAGAGCCTAGTTAACGGAGACGTAGTTAGCCGCAACTCAACGGTGGGCAATAAAATTATAAAGCCCCATAGTCTTGATTCTTCCGAGCTGTGGCTGCGTGATAAAAGTTTGGGAGAAGACAAAATGCCTCCCATTGGAAGGAACAAGCCAGATGAAGACTATTTAAATGTTTTGGAAGATTGGATCATGAGCCTTCAATCCTTTTCCTCGACCCAGGAGGACACCGTATGCTATGGCAGTAGCTATACCTTTGCCGATGGTGAAGTGCTTACCGATATTGACGCGCCGACTATTTATACCAGCCGTTTTATTTCATCTCAGGGAACGGATAGCCTGATTGTCACATCTTTAGCGGTTGACCCTCAGTGCTACCACGTGGCGGTTAACGCGCACGTATGCTCGGGAGAGTCTTACTCTTTTGGCCCGGATAACATAACCGAGCCCGGTGAGTATACCCGCACATTCACCACAAATAACGGTACCGATAGTACGGTTGTGCTCAATTTAAGGGTTATCTCTATTGATACTACTTTAACTTTGCTCGACACTGCCTTGGTGGTTAACCATCCGCAGGGAGCTTATCAGTGGGTTAACTGTGATGCCGGGAATGCAGAGATTGAAGGTGAAACCGATAGTCTGTTCGTGCCTACTAAAAGCGGTAATTACTGCGTGAGAATTACTACCGACAGTTGTTCGGTTCTGTCCGAGGCTAAAGCTTTTGACGTGAAGACGGTTACCGGCATCGAGAGAAACGATTTCGGAGGCGACCTGAAGGTTTACCCCAATCCTACGGAAGGGCATGTGGTTGTTTCGTTCGGTGACAACCCGTTTAATGGATCCGCTGAGTTAGTGGATTTAATGGGTAAGCGTATTTGGCATAGAACGTTTTTTAACCGAAGCGAATTTGATCTTGACATTAGCGAGAGGCGCGGAGCTTATGTCCTGCACTTGGTGGGTAATCATAAAACGGCGGCCGTTAAAGTGCTTAAAAAGTAGACTGCTTTTTGCTAACCAAGCGACAGATAGAACCTCGCTGCGTTTGCTGAAAATAGCGAGGAAAAATGGGGGCAAGGGGTTTGCTATCGATGTGCTCTAAATATATGCTGCGGACCTTCGGTAAGTACACTTCGTTAATAGCAGCGACCGTGGGCACTTCCAAGCCCTCGATGTCTAGCTTTAAAACGTCAACGTAATCTTCGGTAGCCAGCACCGACGCTAGCACGTCGTTGATAGTGACGGTAGTTACCGTTATAAAATGCCCGGTATCAACCCCCAGCCCACCGTAGCGCCCGGTGGCTTCGGTGCCAAACTCTAAATCGCCAGCTTGGTAGGATACTGCATTGGGGTTAAGTACGTAGCGATCTTCGTACTCCTTTAAGTTATGCTTGAGCTTTGGTAAGTTAGCAGGATCGGGCTCGTAGAGGTAGCACCTCGACTGGCTATTTCTGGTTAAAAAGTAGAGCGCGCTGATGCCAATATTTGAACCAATATCCACGACCACCCGGGTATCCTCACGGGCGGGGTAGTCCTTTCGGCAGAACACCTCATTCAACGTAAGCATATCGTGTAATGAGTAAAGCGTGGGGGTTACCCACCCCAGAGGCGTTCGGACCTTAGGTTCATAGGGGTACGCACCCTTCCCAGTCATGTAGCGATAGAAATTTTCTCGCGGATTGCCGTATACGCTAGTCATATTCCACAAGGCTACATAGTGTTCGGGATGAGCCAGCGCGGCCACTGTTTTTGATAAACTTCTTCGCCCAATCTTCATTTAATTGTATTTGTGTTGTGCTATTAAGCCAGTTCTATTTGAAGCCGAAAGACCACACGGCGTAGTTACAGGCTTATACCATGAAAATACCAGTAGAGGCTTCCCGCCCGCCTGAAGTTCGTGCCTATCTGCAATTCGCAGGGGTTTTCTTTAGCAACTTTTACTACAATATGCTCATGGCGTTCTTTGTTCTTTTTGGCTATTTCGCTCACCGGGCTAAGCGCTTCGTGATCTTCGGTCCATACAACGTCTATAATAGCGCATACTTTTCTCTCTTCTGATAAGCAAATCAGTCTTCCGCTCACTAAGCTGCTGAACGAAAAAATTTTGTTCCACTGGTAGTAATTACCGCCTCCTTCTACGGCTATCGTACCACCGAGCATAGAGTAACCGGGGGCTGCCCCGGCCTGTAGCTCCATACCCCGCTGATTCTCAACGATTATTGGGCTGTCGTGAAATGATTTGATCTTATCGCCTTTGCCAGAAAGAAACAGGCCTAAATGGGCCGCTTCCTCGTTTTTTTGGTAACCGCTTCTTCCTAGGTACAACCCATTTTCGTCAGCGCCGCTGTACGTGTTGAGCACTACTGATTCTACATTGTGCTTGCTCAACGACTGAAAAAAGCCTAGTGGGCCCTGCATCGAGTCGTTGGGTGCCTTCAGAGGTCCTGCGATCATGCCGCTGTCGGCGTAAGTAGCGGTTTTCCAGTAGTTATCGCAAGCGATTACCTTCTCCCAGGGGCGTTGGGGGGTAGTCTGATCATTGATGCCGTCATTGGGTGTTCCCCTTCCCCTCAAGAATCCGTTAAACCAAAACCTGCCCGAGCCGGTAAGTTTGCCCGGTTTAAACGATTCATACGTGATGTCGCCAATATTATCCACCCCGTTGCCGTCGGCATTGATGTAGGTTGACTCGGGGCTGTGCCCCCACATAAATAGCCGAAAACGGGCATTGTAGAGAAACCCAGACACGTGGTTAAACCCTATTTGCCCTTCCGCAACGTTAAAGTAGCAGTTATTGAAATCGTTGCCATGAAAACTATGGGCTCCGCCTCCCTGCTCTATTCTAATCCCGTTTTCACAAAAGGCTAACTCTAATTGATTAAACTGATTGAGTTCAGAATAAGCTTTTTTGGATTGATTATGAAGCCAGACCCCGTACCTAAGGCGCTGGAAGCGTACGTTCTCAAAGATGCTGAAGCACTGCCCGTCTATGTAGACTCCTATGCAGCGATTAGCCGCCGAATTGTGGCTGCTGCCTACGATGGTCATGTTCTTGATACCAACATTGCTGAAGGCACCCGACCCGCCCCGGAACACAAAGATTCGGTCTTTGTCAGTGAGATTGGGGAGCGGAACAATCTGAACCGCCTGGGCATTTGCGCCAACCAAGCTGCAGCCAAAGTAGTCATGATCAGTAACCACAATTTCGGAACTCACCCGGTAGGTGCCCGGAGGAAAATAGACGACGCTTTGGTTAGCCGCGTTTATCGCTTGTTTGATACTTTTGGTATCGTCGGTATTTCCATCGCCGGTAGCACCGTACTCTTTAACGTTAAACCATCCTTCCACCGTTATAAGTTTTATTGATTCTGCGCAAAGCTACCCATACGTAGCAAAAAATCGGTCTGCCTTCACGTATCGAAAGAGCTTTCGAACAGCGACAGTATGCTCCTCCTAAAGCTCTGAAAATCGAAATTCTTAACGTACCTGAGGGCATTATGCGACATTTCTTCGTATTTGTTCGGATGATCAATAAAGTAATCGACCCGGTCGGCAATTGCCGCTGGGTCCTTAATTGGCACCTGAAACCCAACTTCGTCCGGTAGATTAATCTCCTTTTGCCCCCCAATGTTGGTGGTAATGGCCGGAATTCCGTACTTAAATCCTTCTACTGATACTCTTCCGAAAGCTTCTTCGGCTACAGACGGCACGCACACAATATCTATCTCGTCGGCCAACAAGCGGTCGGTGTGTTCAGTAAACCCCAGCAGCTGGACCTGACGGTTTGTGTAGCGCTCTAAGTTGCTGCGCTCGCCACCTTCACCGTAAATACGATAGTGCACCCTATCTTTATGCTTCAGGTACGGGAAGCTTTGCATGAAGTATTGTATTCCCTTCCAGGGAAGCAGCGAGGCAAAAACGGCCACCACTACCGGTGACCTGCCCTGGATAGAGCGGGCAGAAAGTGGCTTAGTATCCTCCAGGCGGATAGGATTATAGATCACCGTACTGCGCTTTGCGTTCAGGTTATCCTTTACGGTTTGTGAGACACAGATAATGCCGGTGGCATTGCGCACGACTAACCGCAGAAAGCGATAGAAGGGGGAGGCGCGGTTGTAATAATTGCGCGCGTGATACCAATAGCCAACCTTGGTTACGTAAGAAAGCACAGCGGCAAAAATCAAGGGTTTTTTACAGGATGTGTAGAAAATAGTATTGGTACGCTTGAGCCCATTCTTACGAAGAAAATAAAAAAGCTTTGCAACATTGGTAACAAAGTAGTATGGAAACAGCAGTATCTCTTTAAGCCCTACGCTAAACGCCGCCTCGTGTCCGCCTACTATCTTTCCGTACCCCCCCAGTAGGTGAACAGTACCTAGTTTTTCTTGAGCTCGTCGGTAAAACACAGACTGGGTAGTTGTGTCGAACAGATGAATTTGATACTGACCTTCAAGCACGTCAATGATCTCTAGGGTTCCCCGCTGGCCGCCGCCAAAGGATACTTTGGATGAGTCTTCTAGAATAACTACGTGTTTCTGCGTTGCCTTAGCCATTGATTATCCAGACTGGAGCCTCTTAGCTCTTACGGTTGAGAATTTTAAGTGATTAAGCACCAAAGCTAAGTTAATCCACAAGAATATACTGTAAACGGGGTAGAGTGATATCTGCATGAGTATGGTGGTAACCAGCCCGGCAAATCCTATCTTAATCATTGAATCCTTGCGTTTTCGGCGGTTGATGAGTGCCCCAAATGACGCAATATAAAATCCGTAGAAGAAGAACGAACCGAATAATCCTGTTTCGGCAATTACCTTCACTAACCCGCTTTTTACCCCATCTAGCTGCGCACTCATAAGATCGTCGTATTTCCAGAGATGAAACACTGAATTTCCGCCTCCCACCCCGAATAGTTTATAATCATTAAACAGCTCAAAACCCATATATATATGGTATGAACGAATACTTCCGGTAGAAGCTACTATCTCTGGTTTCTCGAGCAAGTTAGTAGCTTTCTCAAAGAAAACGTACTTAAACAGTTCGTAATAGCCAGAATTAGCAATGAAGTAAAAGCTTATAAGAGTAATTGTTGAGATACCAATCGCAAGCTTCATTTTCTTCTGAATACTGTCGAACGCTAGTATGGTTAGTCCTACCGCTCCGGTAAAAGCGATAAGATTGGTCGAGAAGGTAAGTATCAAGGTTACTCCGTTGATAGCAATCAGCAGTAGGGTTTTTTTTCTGGTGAATAGGTTTGGGTAGTAAAACAAGTAGATGACTACCCAAGATATCATAAAGGCAAAGTCACCTGCCTCGGACGAAAACCCTGACGTACGCAGCTCGTACGTAGGGCGGTGGTTGCGATAATCCACCATACCGGGTACCAGATCGGGAAACCCCATAATGCGGACAAAGAAGAAACCATAGAGGGAATAGATTGAAACAATGGTTCCTATCGTAACGTACAGCCGCACCAAGTACTTTTGGTTGGCAAAGACTAGCGATGAGCCGTTGATCGTGTTGATGACAAGCCAGCAAATCACGTAGTACAGGTAGATAATGAGGGGGGCAACAAATAGGTTGTAACGCAACGAGCCCCTTGCTTCAGGGAAACGCTGGTAGAATCCGTCTAGGGCATCAATGGTTAGGTACTGATACAGCGTGCCAGGAAGGGGAGAGATGATGAAGAAGAAGAACAGCAGCATCGACAGCTGGGAGTGCACCAGGTATTTTCTTCCTCGGATGCAGAATGCCGTAAGCAACAGAAAGGCAGTAAGCTCATAAATTTTAAAACTACCTCCCACGTTTACAACGAGCACTTGCTGGAGATAGATTATTCCAAAAAGAAATACAATGAGCTTATAGTAGAGCTGATCGTAACTTGTTTTTAGCATAATGCACGAAGTTCTTAGTCCAGTATTTAAGCCAGCGAATGGTAGTGAAAATTATCGCAGGTCCGATGCCCAGGTGCTTTTTTCTGATTAAAAAGCCTTCGCGAATGGTGGTGGTAATGGCGGTACTACTAACTCCCCCCAGTCGCATGATAGAGATCACTTTAGGATAAGACTTGATAGACACCCTTTGTGAGGCAGCACGGATAAGAAATTCCGTATCCATCGTGTTCTTCAGATTTGTATCAAAACAACCAATTTGCCCAAACACAGTGCGCTGGTACAGGGTGCTAGGCTGTGGGTAGGTTCGGAAGTAATAAAGTAGCCGTTTGCGGTAGGGGTAATCAAAAGAGTATATGCTTTGTTCGTTAGCAGCTAGAAACCCCGTACGAAACCAGTGGATACTACCTTCCGGGTCTATCATGGACAGGCTCTCGCTGATACTATTTCGAGAGATCAGAAAATCATCCGCATTCACAAACATACAGTAGTCTCCGGTAGCTAGTTGCAACCCTTTGTTAAATGCGTCGCTAATGCCAGCATCAGGTTCACTAACGGCATAGTCTATATAGTTTTCGTAATTCTTAATTATAGCAAGCGATCCGTCGGTTGAGCCACCATCAACAACGATGTATTCTATATTGTCGTACGACTGGCACAAGACGCTGTTAATTGCCTCAGCTAAATGTTTTTCGCCATTAAATACTACGGTGATGATACTCACCAGAGGTTTGCCATTAACTGAGCGCTTGTAGTAGTTCTGGGTGCGCAACCCGCCCTGGTACACCCGCCCGGCACCAGCGGGCAAGTACAACGTTGTGGGAAGCGAATTAGGTGCTACCAACTCAGTCGGGGGGGTATCCGTAAACAATATCCGAGTGGTTGCGTAGCGACTGTCTAAAACCAGGTGATCCACTTGTAAAGAGTTTAGATAGATTTAGCACGTAGATACTTGGAGGTGTACGACAGATTGCAGATTCAGACACGTCATTCCGGATAGCCCTAGTAGCGATAGCGGATAGGGCTATCCGGAATCCCCTCCCTTA
>JBASAY010000005.1:0-6840 GCA_049650865.1 Tunicatimonas sp. | reverse complement strand
ACCGGAGTCCGAGATCAAGGAGTCATTATCGGTAAAGATTTTAAGGTTTTTATCACGACTTCAGACATTACTACTATTGCTGACCTAGCGCTATCTGAATGTCTGGAAAAAGTGATAGCTGTTCTTCCTGAGAAAAGTAGAGGGTCAAAATCTCTTTACTACGAATGTATTGACGGCGCGGTGATGAAGCTTGAGGAAAAAAACAACAAACTCGATTTTCTGGAATTTACAATGGGGGCGGGTGCTGGACTAGTTAAGAACACCTGGGTACCCGATGTTTCTTTTGGTGTAGGCATTGGGTTTAATAAAAAAGGTATTACCAGATTTCCCTATATTTCATCAAATATGCTTTTTGACTTTGATCTTGAAGGCAGCACTCATGTCAACACTTTTATAAACATAGGTTACGGCTGGGATATTAGTAAGCAGCCAAACAAGAAAGAGTTATTGGGGATAGAGTTGGGTTATTTGATCTCACAGCAAGGCGACCTGTTCGGAGAAAACACGTTTAAATTTGGTGCCAATTGGTCACCGGTGAAAGGAGTTTTTGTAAGCCCTCATCTGTACGTGACTGATAATTTCAGTACAGTGTATCCGGGTGTCCGAATTGGTTTTGGTTTCTAGTGTAAATAATGCATTTTCAGCTTTCTCCGGGCGAGGGCTGCCCTAGTGCATTGTCAAAGGTAAGAATTAGGGTTGAGAATAAGGTAGGTTATGATTATTTTGAAGGGATTTAAAGCCGGAATTTATGAACAAGAAGTATATTGTGCGTCTCAGTTCAAACGAGCGAGACACGCTGCACGAAGTAATTAAAAGACTCAATGGTAGCAGCCAAAAAGTGCGCCGAGCACAACTATTGCTAAAGGCAGATGCTGACGGGGCATGCTGGACAGACCAGCGCATTGCCGAGGCGTTTAACTGCCGCATCAAAACGGTAGAGAACCTGCGCCGACGTTTTGTAGAGCAGGGTTTTGCGATTGCTCTAGAGGGGCAAAAGCGAGCTAACCCACCGGTGGCTAAGTTGTTGGATGGGGAGCAGGAAGCCAAAGTGATCGCTATGCGTTTAGGTAGCCCACCTACCGGATACGGTCAGTGGACACTACGTTTGTTAGCTCGCAAACTCATTGAGCTGGAAGTAGTAGAGAAAATCAGCCACGAAACGGTGCGTCAGACACTCAAAAAAACGGCATGACTAAGCGTAAGATCGCCTATTGGCGGCCGCCGCGCGGGTAATTCCTCCCGAAGCTGACAGCGAGTTTGTGGCTTGTATGGAAGAGCTATTGGATGTCTACCAACGACCTTATGGCGCCACTCATCCCGTTATTGCTATGGACGAACAGCCCGTACAGTTAGTCAGAGAAACCCGACCGCCGATTGCCGCTACGCAAAGCCACCCCCGGCGAGTAGACTATGAGTATGAACGAGCCGGTATGGCCAGTATCTTCATGTTTACCGAACCCTTATCAGGATGGCGAGGGTCGCCCCGCGACGAGCGGGTGCCCGTCTACGACGCACTAAGGCTGACTGGGCTTTGGAAGTAGCCGCTTTGTTACAAGGACGCTATGCGGAAGCAGAAAAGGTAATCCTAGTCTGTGACAATCTGAACACCCATACCAAAGGGGCCTTCTACGAAGTGTTTGATCCAGAAACAGCACAAGAGTTGGTCAAGCGTATTTAATTTTGCTATACACCTAAACATGGCTCTTGGCTAAACGTAGCAGAAAACGAACTCAGTGCCATGACCCGCCAATGTTTAGCCTATCGGCGCATTGGTGATATTGATACGCTGCGAAAAGAAATTAGTGCTTGGTCAGAAGATGTTAACCAGACTCAGCGAGGCGTAGACTGGCAACTCAACATCGATGAGGCTCGCTGCAAACTCAAATCAGTCTACCCTAATTCTTTGTCTTGACAGTGCACTAGACTATTTTTAAAAGTTACTTCAATAACATCACTTCCGTGCCAAACAGTATCAATAACTTCCACCGTCTGGTTGGGAATGATACCAGAAAGATGAGCTCCCTTGGTAATAGTCTCTAATTTTGCCATTGTGAGTGGTAGTGATTTTCCGTGTTCAAGAAACGTTCGTTTGTTTTACTCATCCGAAATGAGTACCCACCTGCCCGTTTCTGCGTTGCAGCTAGTTAACAAACTCGGGTAACTTTTCAAAGTAAAGGAAAGTGAGGTATCTTAGACTTTCTTAACCCCTCTCAGCTATGAAGATTGGCTGCGCAAGAGTAGCAACAACCGACCAGAATGTTGCGCTACAAGAAGATGCGCTGCGGCAGGCCGGTTGCGTAAAGATCATTACGGGGTCGCCTAGACCGATCAGATCAGCGGCTCGATAGCCCTACGACCCGGGCTTAGCCAGGTGAAAGAACTCCTGCGCGCTGGCGATACCTTGGTAGTATGACGACTGGACCGGTTGGGCCGTTTCCTCAAAGACCTTATTGCTTGGACGAACCACCTGGATGAACAGGGGGTGGGGTTGGTGAGTTTGCAGGAAGCCATCAATACGACTACTTCTACCGGCAAGCTAGTCTTTCTTCTTTTCGGAGCCCTAGCTGAGTTCGAACGCAACCTCATCCGCGAACGAACGATGGCGGGCTTATCCGCCGCCCGAGCCCGCGGCAGGCAGGGCGGTCGACCGAAGGCGTTAAGCCTGGAGAAGCGCCAATTGCTGCGTAAGCTCTACGAGGATGAGAATTATTCGGTGAAGGCAATTTGTAAGATGTTGGGCATCAGCAAGCCTACGATGTATAAATACTTGAAACAATCGGTATAGCGTAGTTGCGCGATGGCAATGCTTGGTAAAAACTTATGCAACTGTCGTGGGCGCATCTTCCGTATAGATTGCCACGCACAGTAGGGGTGTAGGTATGCCCCCCCCTTTTAGTCTTTAATGTAACTCGTAGCGCTACCACCGTCATTCCGCCGCGTAATTAGCGCTTCAGGGGGGGGTGATTACGCCCTTGACTAGAAATAGGCGCATGGATTGCACTCTAAAGTGGCGCGCGCACCTTCCGCTTCAACAGGCGCTCATACGTGGCAACCACGTAAAACGTGACACATTCAGGGGGTTGGTGCAGTGCGGACTAAAAGAATACCATTTGAAAAAGCTGCGGGGGTAGTGCCCCCCCCGGTGTGTAGCTATGCTTCTTCGTTTAAAAATCGGTAAACTCTGTTGGTAAAAAAAGGGGGGGGATAGCCTGTGCTTTTTCCCGCTCCTAGTGCGCACTAGGATGAGTAAAGGTGCGGGTTCTAGTGCCTCGAGTAGTGCAGCAGGAAAACCATTTAGAACAGTACGCTTTCACGGCAGCTATAGTGGTTAACGATGAGAATGGACTTAGACCAATAAAGTAGCTAACAAAATGAAATCAGAGATAGGGTAAGCAGTCGTTAGAGCTAAACTAAAACTCGTATATAACTCGTACTTACCAAAAAAAACCCCTAACTCACTAAGAATCAGGGGTCTATGTCGTCTAATGGCGGTCCGGACGGGACTCGAACCCGCGACCTCCTGCGTGACAGGCAGGCATTCTAACCAACTGAACTACCGGACCTTCCCAAATCCACCAGTCGGTGGTTAAGAAGGAAGTGCAAACATAGAATCATTTAAGCGTATTTACAATGCTATCCCTAAAATTATTCACCCAACCCCCTTGCCCCGTTGCCCCGCCCGCAATTAGATAATTCTAAAATATTATTTTAGCTTTACCCGCTTAATCGTACCTACGCTACCCTTTATGCTGCTAGAATTTGAAAAGCCAATCGTCGAGTTAGAAAACAAGCTGGAAACCATGCAGCGCATGGCCGACGAGAGTGGCGTTGATGTGTCGGAGGCCGTTCAAAAGCTAGAGGAGCGCATCGAAACCCTGAAGCGCGAAACCTTCGCCAACCTCACGCGCTGGCAACGGGTGCAGCTCTCGCGCCACGCCGAACGACCCTATACACTGGACTACGTCTTCGGACTGTGCGACAACTTTATTGAGCTGCACGGCGACCGTACCGTGCGCGACGACCGCGCGATGGTGGGCGGACTCGGACAGATCGACCAGCAGACGTTTATGTTTATCGGGCAGCAGAAAGGGCGCAACACCAAGCAACGGCAAGACCGCAACTTCGGCATGGCCAATCCCGAAGGTTACCGCAAAGCACTGCGGCTTATGAAACTGGCCGAGAAGTTTAACAAACCCATCGTCACCTTTATCGACACCCCCGGCGCCTTCCCGGGCATCGAGGCCGAAGAGCGCGGACAGGGCGAAGCCATCGCCCACAACCTGCGGGAGATGTTCACCCTCAAGGTGCCCGTCATCTGCATCATTATTGGGGAAGGAGCGTCCGGAGGGGCCCTGGGCATTGCCATCGGCGACCACGTCTACATGCTGGAGAACACTTGGTACTCGGTGATCTCGCCCGAGTCGTGCTCCTCAATCCTGTGGCGCAGCTGGGAGTACAAAGAGCAGGCCGCCGAGTCGCTCCGACTCACCGCCCAGGATATGCTGTCCCTCAAACTCATCGACGGCATCATTGAAGAACCCCTGGGTGGGGCCCATACCGACGTAGACCGCCAGATCAGTATTCTCAAAAAACATATCCTTAAAAGCTACAACACCCTGAAGAAACTATCGCCCGAAAAGCGAATTGAAAAGCGAATCGATAAGTTTACCCGCATGGGGGTAACCAAGTAAGCGTTATGAAGATCGGTTTGGTGTTGTCGGGAGGAGGTTCGCGCGGCATTGCGCACCTGGGAGTGATGAAGGCCCTCGAGGAAGCAGGAATTACCGTGAGCATTATCGCGGGCAGTAGCTCAGGAGCCATTGCCGGAGCCCTTTACGGTAGTGGCTACTCGCCCGAGCAAATCCTGGAGATTGTGCGTGAGATCAAACTCTTTCGGCTCATCCGCCCGGCCATCAGCATCTCCGGACTTCTTAAAATGGAGAGTGCCGAACTGCTGTACCGGAAGCACATTCTGGAGGATACTTTTGAGGCGCTGTCGCTTCCGCTGATCGTGGCCGCCACCGACCTGGGACTGGGCAAAACCGTCTTCTTTACCGAAGGGCCGCTTATCCGCCCCCTGATGGCGTCTACCTGTATTCCGGTGGTCTTCGATCCCATCGAAGTAAACGGTGGCAACTTCGTGGATGGGGGAGTGCTTAACAATTTTCCGGCAGAAGTGCTCGTCGGCAAGTGCGATAAGATCATCGGCTCTCACTGCAATCCGGTCGACGAGGCCTTTCAACTGGGTAACTTCCGCACCATGCTAGAACGAACCTTCTTGCTGACCATCAACGCCAACGCCTACTCGCGCCGCAAGTTTTGCGATATCTTTATTGAACCTCCCGCGCTAAAAACGTTCAAGGTATTCGACATTGCCCGGGCCGACGAGATCTTTCAAATTGGATACAACTACGCCAAGACCATGCACGATCAGTTCGTAGAACTAGCTCAACAACAGTAGTTCGGGGCTGAAAAGTACTAGGTTCCGAGTTCTAAGTTTGTAGTCTTTGAACCTAGAACCCCGAACCCCGAACCCCGAACCGATAAACCCAAAACCAATAGCCAAGCCAATGCTAAAACTACTCGCTCGTCTCATCTTCTTTGTCTCCGGTTGGAGGCTTGACCCCGCCTCGATCCGTCACATTCGCCGCGCAGTGGTGATTGCCGCCCCCCACACCAGCAACTGGGATATCGTTTACGCGCTCGCTGCTCTTAAACTGCTGGAATTGCCGGTGAAGTTCACCATCAAAAAGGAGTGGGTAAACTCACCGATGGGCCTGATCCTAAAACCGCTGGGAGCCATTCCCATTGATCGCGAGTACCGTAAGGGAAAAAAGGTGAGCATGACGCAGACTATGATCGAACTCTTCGACCGCTACGAAGAACTGATTATGGTGGTGACGCCCGAGGGCACCCGGCAGTATGCCCCGGAGTGGAAAACCGGTTTCTACCGGGTGGCCGAAGGAGCCAACGTGCCGGTGTTGCTGGGTCACCTCGACTACAAAAACAAGGTGGCGGGCGTAGGACCAGCCATCTATACCACCGGCGATATTGACGCTGATATTGAGCGAATCAAGGACTTCTACCGCACCGTAGTGGCGCGCTACCCCGAGCGGGGGGTTCGTTAGAAGTCTTTTAAATTCTTGCTTATCATTAAGGCGAGCGTGATACAAGTACAAATCGTAAGTATTCAGAATGGGTGTCCGCCGTTGTTTAATGAACTTTATGGTGAATTATAGAAGTAAGTACTTACTCTCTGTATTGCACATAGACTTAAAAATGAGGCATATCCTTTTCATCATGCTTTTGACAATTCTTAATTTACGGATGTTCCGAACGACGATGTATCCTTGTTGGTAATGAAAGGTTTAATATTCCGGCTCTGACTTTTGATCAACTCCAAGATAACTTGCAAAGTAATCACCGGAAGCAAGTTGAATTGCAGGGATACTACTATTCTGGTTGGGAGGCTTCCGGACTCTTTCCTAATAAAATGAAACAGTATGAAGATGCCGTATGGGTAGACCTCTCAGAAGAACTAGATTCTAAATACACGACTGAATTAGACGAAATTATAGAAGGTAGAAAATTTAGAATACAAGGAGTGTTTGATCAAAACTCAAAGGGACATTTGGGTCAATACCTTGGAACAATTAGTATTGATTTTATTGAAACCTTAGACTAAACGGTTCCTAGGGCGCGTTGACATATAATCTGGAGCGGCGATTTTGGTCTAATTTCCACTCGTTCTGCGTTACTTTCGGCGCCCGATGCTCCCGCATCGCGCTTCTTAAGTGCCTTAATCGAGCAAAAATTAACCTCAAAATCCCTCGTTAGCCT
>JBASAY010000004.1:0-16955 GCA_049650865.1 Tunicatimonas sp. | reverse complement strand
AGTCGCCGAGCTGGTGCAGGTGCGGCGCCCCGGTGTCCCAGTAGGGAATGCCATCGATGGGCGAGTGCTCGATGTAGAAGTCGCAGGTAGCGCGCGCGGCCTGTAGCATAAAGCGGGTCACCTCCTCGCGGCTGCCGAAGTCCTCCAGCTCCTCATCGGGCAGGGTGTCCACAAATTCCAGTTCTTCGGCGAAGCCGCACATCGCCCAGGCCAGTCCGCGCGTCCAGGTCGAGAAGCCCGTGTAGCCCTGCTGGGAGTTAGGACAGCGGTAGTTGCCGTCTTTGGTATTAAAGATCGCCTCGTGGGCGGTGCGCCCCCGCACATCGTATACGTCGCGCCCCTCACCGTAGAACACCGAGTAGTCGGCGGTGGCCCGCAGGTGATGCAAGGCCCGGTGCAGCAGGTTGATCTTGCGGTCGTTTTCGGTAGACAGGACATGCCCCAGTTGGTGAGCTACCATCAGCGAACGGCACGAGCGCACGGTATCTACGAAGAGCGAGTGCGGCCCGTTAAACGAATGGATAAATCCACCGGGAGAGGCCCCGCCCGGCTTGGTGGTGGTCCAGCGACTCGCCTGCACAGCTCCGGACACCTTTAGGGCCAGTTCGTAGAAGTTTTTCTCCGCTTCGTTTTGGTCGATGCGTCCTTCGTGCATCAGGCGGTGCAGGTTGCCGTAGGTGCTCAGGTTGTTGAAGCCATGGTCGTGTACCCCAATATGACTCACATGGGTAGCCATATCGGCGACGGTGTGCTGCCGCCCTAGGTCGAGAAAGGCGCGGTCGTTGGTGGCGTCGAACTGGAGGACGGACGAGCCGTACTGAAAGCCCTGCGTCCACTCGGTCCAGCCCCGGGTGGTGTAACGGCCCTTTACGGTGAATACCGGCGAACCCTTGTCCGCGTCGTAGTGCTCCTCGATGCGTTGGATTTTACTGGCCGACAGCTCCCACAGGCGGGTGGTCTTGCGCAGCAGACCGGCAGGGGTGAGTTTAGGATTAATCTGGATCATGCGTGGTAGATGAGTGCTAAGGAAGTAACCGGCGGCAAGGTAGGGGATTGACGGGAATTATGATATGCCCTACTGGAATACGCGCCAAAGAAGTTGTAAGGCAGGGTAGGGACTAAACAGAAGGAGCTAGATAGTGATTTTCTGGGTGCGCAATGAGTTACATGCTAGTATAGGACAGGAACCATTTTAGCCTTCCATGCTGCACGAGTTAATTTAGAGCCTCGTATTTTTCGGCAATGTAAGCAATGGATTCTTTGAGCTCTTCAATCTCCTTGGCGCAATAGCAGCGGTAGGGCTCATCCATTTCGGCCATATCGATGATCCCCTCAATGCGGTCGATGCTGCCCATAAACCGCTGGTGGTGGATATCGTATACGAGACCGTCGTGCAGGGTTTTGTAGTCGTTTGGCTTGTCTAGGTAGTTCTTTTGGATGTACTGGAGGCAGAAGTAGAGACAAATTAAGATTAATACGGAAGAAATGATGTCTACCCAAAGAGGGGTTTCGTCAGCGAATGGTAATGTTCCGAAGGTTAAATAAATGCCATATCCAGTAGATAGTAACGACAAAAATTGTAAAACCTGATCTTTCTTAGGGACAGAGAAATACCAGGCCAGTGATATTACTACAAGCGTAAGGTTTAAACAGAAATTCCATACAAATGTATCAAAAGATTCATAGTAAGAAATCTCAATTTCTATTGGGGCTAACCGCCAAAGCTGGTTTAAAAAAGGAAGTAATAATATTGCTACTGCGCTAATCATTTTCCGCCTATCGTGGAAGAAAAACTGTAGGCTCTTTTTAGGGTAGTTGATTTTTGGCTTATTAATTACTTCCATAGATTGGCTGACTTGTTGTGATTTGGCTGGTTTCATAACAAAAACACTTAGGCTCGTCAAAACTAACTAACTTTTGCCAGAAAGATAACAGAATAGAGAGAAGTTATCAATCATACTCTTTAATAGTGCTTTTTTTTTACAATAGTTCAATAGATTTGTTAAATGTAAAACATAAAAATACCTAACTAATGAAATCTTTATTGAACCAAATTGCCCGCCTTTCTCTTGCTCTGTTAATCCCAGCGTCATTTTTAATGAGCTGCCAGGAGAACTTAGTCGAACCAGACCAAGCATCATATCCTAAAAGCAAAATGAAGAAACCACCTAGTACTAGCAAAAAAGGATAAGTTTAGCCTTCTTATGGAACGGTGTTCAATGGGATGCTAACAAAATACACGCTTCGCTTTTTACTTCTGTAAGGGGGGTATAGGTTTGTTTAGTTCATTCAATTAGTTATTGCCCGCCTTAATATAATATTCCCTCAGCGTTTCTCATAATTAAATACAATTTCTTACACTCTCTAAATCTGAAATCTGGCGAACGAAGAAATAGTTCGCGCGTGATCTTTACAAAACGGACTCCTTACAGGCGGTCAGTTCAGACGAGTAGCGGCGATGTTGTATTGATTTATAGAAATTGCCTGCAAGGGGAAAATTAGCTATCAGCCCAACCCCCGCAATTGCTCCTCAATGGCGGCGATTTTGGCTTCGGCGTCGGCTTGCTTCTTGCGCTCCAGGGCCACTACCGCCTCGGGGGCGTTTTCTACGAAGCGCTCGTTGCCCAGCTTCTTCTTCACCGTCTTGAGGAAGCCGACGTGGTAGTCACGCTCTTTCTCGAGGCGCTCGCGCTCGGCCACCGGGTCAATGGCGTCTTCCAGGGGTACGTAAAACTCGTCGGGACGGCCCCGCATGGCGTTCACCCGGAAGCTGCTGCCCGCCACCGCCTCATTAGTAAAGGTGATGTCGGACACGTTGGCCAGCTTGCGGATGATGCCGTCGAACTGCCGGTACACCTCGGCCGCATCGGTCTTGATAAACAGCGGCAGCGCTTCCTTTGGCGAAATCTGCCGACTGTTGCGCAGGTTGCGCAGGTTGGTTACCACGTCGATCACCATATCCCCGCCGCCCAGTAGGGTGGCGTCAGCTTGCTGTTGGGTGAGCGTGGTGGTGGCTTGCGGCCAGGAAGCCACAATTACGTAGTCGTCGGCCCCGCGGTCGCGCAGTTGGTGCCACACCTCTTCGGTAATAAAGGGGACAAAGGGATGCAAGACGCGCGTCATCTGCTCAAAGAAGGTGGTGGTGGCGTCGTAGGTTACCCGGTCGATGGGTTCTTCGTAAGCGGGCTTCACCATCTCGAGGTACCACGAGCAGAAGTCGTCGCGCATCAGTTTGTACACCGCCGTTAGGGCATCGGAGATGCGAAACTTGGCAAAGTGATCTTCCAATTCGGTAAGCGCGTGATTAAAGCGCGCCGCAAACCAGGCGATGGCCGCGGTGTTGTCTTCGTTGACCAGTGTCTCATCTACTTCCCAACTCTTCACCAGGCGCAGGGCGTTCCAGATTTTGTTAGAAAAATTGCGCCCTTGCTCGCATAGTTTGATATCAAACAGCAGGTCGTTGCCCGCCGGTGAGCTAAATAACATCCCCGTACGAATGCCGTCGGCCCCGTACTGCTTGATCAGCTCCAGGGGGTCGGGCGAGTTGCCGAGCGACTTCGACATCTTGCGGCGCTGGTGGTCGCGCACGATGCCGGTAAAGTACACGTTGCGGAAGGGCGGCTGCTTACGGTACTCGTAGCCGAAAATGATCATCCGGGCCACCCAGAAGAAAATGATCTCGGGGGCGGTTACCAGATCGTTGGTGGGGTAGTAATAATCAACTTCCGGATTGTCGGGGTGGCGAATGCCATCGAACACGCTGATGGGCCACAGCCCCGACGAGAACCAGGTGTCGAGCACATCCTCATCCTGCCGCAGGTCGGAGGCGGTGAGTTCGGCGTTGCCCGTTTTTTCCCGGGCCAGGCGCAGGGCTTCTTCCGGGGTTTCGGCTACCACCACGTCGCCATCGGCTAAGTAGTAGGCCGGAATGCGTTGTCCCCACCACAGTTGGCGTGAGATATTCCAGTCGCGCACGTTTTCCATCCAGGCGCGGTACATGTTTTTGAACTTGGGCGGGTGGAACTGAATGGTGTCGTTGAGCACGTTCTCCAGGGCGGGCTTCACGAGCTCCTCCATGCGCACAAACCACTGCACCGACAGCTTGGGCTCGATCACCGCGTTGGTGCGCTCCGAAAAGCCTACGTTGTTGGTATAGTCTTCGGCCTTCGCCAGCGCGCCCAGCGCATCCAGCTGCTTTGCGATTTTCTTGCGAACCACAAAGCGGTCTTCACCCACGAAAAACTGCGCGGCTTCACGCATGGTGCCGTCATCGGCGATTACATCGATGGTATCGAGGCCGTGCTTCTGCCCTAACTCGTAGTCGTTTACGTCGTGGGCGGGCGTCACCTTGAGGCAGCCGGTACCGAAATCCATCGTTACGTACTCATCTTCGATGACCGGCACCGGGCGGTTCACCAAGGGCACGATTATGCGCTTGCCCCGCAGGCGGTGGTAGCGTTCGTCGTGCGGGTTCACGCACACGGCGGTGTCGCCCAGAATGGTCTCGGGGCGGGTGGTGGCAATGGTCACGAAATCGTCGCTGCCCTCTACGGCGTAGCGCACGTAGTACAGTTTGGAGGCCACCTCCTGATAGTTCACCTCGTCGTCCGACAGTCCGGTTTGGGCCTGCGGGTCCCAGTTGATCATGCGGTGCCCCCGGTAGATGTAGCCTTTGTTGTACAAATCGACGAACACCTTGATCACCGATTCGCTCATCGGTTCGTCCATCGTGAAGCGGGTGCGTTCCCAGTCGCACGAGGCACCCAGCTTTTTGAGTTGCTCCAGGATAATGCCGCCGTATTTTTCTTTCCACTCCCAGGCGTAGGCCAAAAACTCATCCCGACGCAGCGAGCGCTTGTCAATACCGCGTTCGCGAAGCATGGCCACGACCTTGGCCTCGGTGGCGATGGAAGCGTGATCGGTGCCGGGCACCCAGCAGGCCGCTTTGCCCTCCATGCGGGCCTTGCGGGTAAGAATATCCTGGATGGTATTGTTGAGCATGTGGCCCATGTGCAGCACGCCGGTTACATTGGGCGGCGGAATCACCATGGTGTAGGGCTCCTGATCCGGACTGGGGTCCGAGTGGAAGAAGTTATGGTCGAGCCACTGCTGGTACCACTTATCTTCGACGGCTTGCGGATCGTACTGGGCAGAGAGAGAGGACATGGGTTGGATATTGGGGGTTGGATATTGGATGACTTGCAGGGTGGGCAAGCTACTGGATGCTGGTCGCTAGGTACTAGCATCCAGCATCCAGTTACTAACCCAGATCATCCAAAACCCAAAGATATAAACTTGGCGGTTAAATTTGTGTCCGGCAAGCGTTCGTTCCGCTTTCTTAGCAAACAAATTGTGCGCCCTACCGCTTACTATCGCATGAAACTGCTCTACGTATTTCCCCATCCCGACGATGAATCATTCGGACCGGCCGCGGCCATGCACGCCCAGTTGCGGGCCGGGCACGAGGTGTACCTGCTTACCCTTACCCGCGGCGGAGCCACCAAACAGCGCCACAAGCTTGGGCTGAGCGTAGAGGAAATGGGACAAGTACGCCACGACGAGATGCGGGCGGTAGAAAAAACGCTGGGCCTTACCGGCATGACGGTCCTCAACCTGCCCGACAGTGGCCTGAAGCACATGGACCCGCGCGACATTGAGCGCGTGGTAACCGAACACGTGCAGGCCGTCCGGCCTGATGTGCTGGTGTCGTACCCGGTGCACGGCATCAGTGGCTTCCACGACCACCTGGTGATGCACGCGGTGATCAAAAATGTGTATTTAAACATGAAAGACCGGGGCGTAGACTACCTGCACCGCCTGGCTTTCTTTACGGTACGCTACCAGGGCGACGGTACTTTTAAAAAGGGCAAAGACTTTATTCTGAAGCAGTCGCTAGAGGAAGAGATTGACTGCTCGGTGCCCATTACCGAAGAAGATACGGAAGCCATGAAGCGGGCCCTGGCGTGCTACAAGACGTACCAAGAGGTGATAAAAGACGTGGGCGTAGCTGATATGTTTAAGGAAGCGGTGCACTTTGAAATCTACGGCGAGTCGTTCGACCCGCCGCTTACCGACCTAACCGGACGGTTTTCTGACTAGCAGTTTAACCGTAATTCACTTACCCGTTCTTTAGTCCCCGTCATTGCTGCGCCCCTGCCGGGTGCCATCTTCACCCGAGATGGCCTGCCGCATATCGGTATCCGCCTGGATGTTCTGCATGCGATAGTAATCCATAATGCCCAGGTTGCCACTGCGAAAGGCCTCAGCCAAAGCTAACGGCACTTCGGCTTCGGCCTCGATCACCTTGGCGCGGGCTTCCTGCGACTTAGCGCGCATCTCCTGCTCATTGGCTACCGCCATGGCGCGTCGTTCTTCGGCCTTGGCTTCGGCTACCTTGAGGTCGGCACTGGCCTGATCGATCTGCAACTTCGCCCCAATGTTGTCACCTACGTTCACGTCGGCAATGTCGATGGAAAGAATTTCGAAGGCTGTCCCAGCGTCCAGTCCGCGCCCGAGCACCAGTTTGGATATTTTATCGGGATTAGCTAGCACGTTGCTGTGCGTTTGCGCCGAGCCGATCGAGGTAACGATTCCCTCACCCACGCGGGCCAGAATGGTATCTTCGCCAGCCCCGCCCACCAGCTGCGAAATGTTGGCCCGCACGGTAACGCGGGCCTTGGCGATGAGTTGAATGCCGTCGGCCGCCACTGCCGCCACTTCAGGGGTGTTGATTACCTTGGGGTTCACCGAAATCTGCACCGCCTCAAACACGTCGCGCCCGGCCAGATCGATGGCGGTAGCCTGCTTAAAGGTCAGGTTGATGTTGGCTTTGTCGGCCGAGATTAAGGCTTTGATGACCGTCGGCACGTTGCCCCCGGCCAGGTAGTGGGTTTCCAGATCGGCCGTGGTAAGCTCCAGTCCCGCCTTGGTGGCGGTGATCATCGACTCTACGATGATGCGGGGCGGCACCTTGCGGATGCGCATAAACACCAGCTCCAGCAGCCCTACCTTCACTCCCGAAAAGCGGGCGGTGATCCATAGGTTCAGGGGGATAAAGTACAAAAAGGTGAAAAAGCCGACGACCGCGGCGATGATGATAAAGACAACCGATAGTTCCATAGGGTAGGGTACGCGAAGAGGTTAGATGAGGCAAGGAAGTAACTCTTCCCTGCGGCAGTTGGTTCCGGAGTAGTGAAGGATGATTTTAACGGGTAATAGTATCATTTGGTAGGTTGGTACGCGGGGTAAACGGGTTCGAGGCGACAGCGAGAACCGGGGGCAGCATCCGGTTCGTGCGTTAGCTCCAGGGCGTAGCCAAAGCTTACCACGTGTTCGGCCCAGTTAGATTCAGTCAGTCGCCACCCGTGGCAATCTCGGTGCTCAAAGTCGGCATCCAGCAGCAGCTTACCCCGTCGGGCTTCGTAGATTCTAAACCGCATCCTCTTATCCCGAATAGCAACCAACTCCACCCAGTTGCCGCCGTTACAGTCGCCCTTCCACACGGCTCCTTCCGGAATGCGACCAAGCTTTCGGGGAGGCGGGCAGTCGGTGGCAGAAGTAGCTACGCAACCGCACATAACGATCAGCGTACCAATCATAACGAGAGCCACCCTATTCATAGTGGCCCTTGCCAGGGTGGCCCCTATCCGTTGCTTCATGAATTTCGTTTCGTCGAGCTTGTCAGCTACTATTTATACCTCATCTGTTGCCACGGCCTCTACCAAAATCTTGTTCGATTGCACCTCGATGACCCGCACCCGCGATCCGGCGTCTACATAATTTCCCAGCGTGCTCACTTCCAGGATCATATCACCAAACTCTACGTTTCCGGTGGGCCGCAGGGCCGACAGCGCTACTCCTACGTCGCCCTTCCACACGCTGTGCTTCCGATCCTCATTGACCCGCCCCTGGTTAGATGTTTTAAGCGATACCTTGTCCCACGCTCCGGTGCGCAGGCTGAAAAACAGCGTTACCCCCAGCGCGCCGAACGCTCCTAACAGCACCAGCCAACCGGTATTGCTACCAAAGGCCGTGAAGCTGATGACCACCCCAGTGATGGTGAGCGCCAGCCCCGCAATGCCAAACAGCGTAGTGCCGGGAATGAAGATCAGTTCCACCACAATCAGGATAATGCCCACTGCTAACAACAGGGCAACCGTGAACCAGTCTAGCATACGCGTAGCGATTTAGTAGGCACGGGCGAACACCACCCGGCGCTTTGAAGGCTGGCCCGAATATACGCAAACTCCGGTTTCTTCCTCTCCTTCGAGCGGAATGCAGCGGATGGTAGCCTTGGTTTCTTCTTTGATTGCCGCTTCGGTCGCCTCGGTACCGTCCCAGTGGGCCATCACGAAGCCTCCGTCCTCCAGCGCCTGCTTAAACGCGTTGTAGTCGTCCACCCGATGCGTATTTTCGGTCCGAAACCGCAATGCTTTTTCGTAGATCGACCGTTGAATGTCGGCCAGCATAACTTTAATGCGTTCGCCCAGGCTATCGTCAAAGGGCACCGTTTGTTTCTCCAGCGTGTCGCGACGGGCCACCTCGATGGTGCCGCTGTCCAGGTCGCGCATGCCTACGGCCAATCGGACGGGTACGCCCTTTAGTTCGTACTCCGCAAACTTCCAGCCGGGTTTGTGGGTGTCGCGGTCGTCGTACTTCACCGAGATGCCGAGCGCCTCCAGTGCGGTCTTCATGGGTTGCACCCGCTCGCTAATCTTCAGTAAGTCTTCTTCTTTGCGAAAGATAGGAACAATAACCACCTGCACCGGAGCTAATTTGGGCGGTAGCACCAGTCCTTGGTCGTCGGAGTGGGCCATGATAAGGGTGCCCATCAGGCGGGTGCTTACGCCCCACGAGGTGCCCCATACGTATTCCTGCTGCCCTTCCTTGCTGGCGAACTTCACTTCGAAAGCTTTGGCGAAGTTTTGTCCCAGAAAGTGTGAGGTGCCCGCCTGTAGTGCCTTGCCGTCCTGCATCAGCGCCTCAATGCAGTAGGTTTCCTGCGCCCCCGCAAAGCGTTCGCTCGGCGTTTTAATGCCCCGGACCACCGGCACCGCCATGTATTCTTCCACAAAGGTGGCGTAGACCTCCAGCATGCGCTCGGCTTCTTCCACCGCCTCGACCTTGGTGGCGTGGGCGGTGTGCCCCTCTTGCCACAGAAACTCTGAGGTGCGTAAGAACAGGCGCGTGCGCAGCTCCCAGCGCACCACGTTGGCCCACTGGTTGATGAGCAGCGGCAGGTCGCGGTACGACTGAATCCAGTTGCGGTAGGAGTTCCAGATCACCGTTTCGGAAGTGGGGCGCACGATGAGCTCTTCTTCTAGCTTGGCATCGGGATCTACGATGACTCCACTACCGTCGGCCGCGTTCATCAGGCGGTGGTGCGTCACCACGGCGCACTCTTTGGCGAAGCCTTCCACGTGGGCGGCCTCGCGGCTTAGGTACGACTTGGGGATAAACAGGGGGAAGTAAGCATTGGTGTGGCCGGTGGCCTTAAACATGCGGTCGAGCTGGGCCTGCATGGCCTCCCAAATCGAGTAGCCGTAGGGTTTGATGATCATACAGCCGCGCACCTCCGAGGGTTCGGCCAGTTCGGCCCGCTTCACCAGTTCGTTGTACCAGGCCGAGTAGTCGTCGCCCCGCTTGGTCAGTCCTTTCGCCATAGATTAGGTTGGTATAGATTTTGATAATTTATGCGTAAAACCGTACATTACGTACGGCTCAAAGATAGAGTAGGATTAGCAGGATACTACAGGATTGGCCGGATTAAAAGTTGATGGAGCCGATAATATTGAGATTTACGCAAAAAGATTCTAATAGTGAATGTTATTATACGGACAGCAGCGGTTATTTCACCCATTCTTAAAGTATTCTAAAAACCCTAGCCTTGAATCATTTTCGTTTATTTCACGTTATAATAGTACAACAATCATTTTATAGAGGAGGAAACTTATGAAAACGCATAAAACCACAGTACTCACCGGATTAATTGCCCTGGGCACACTGGGCGCATGTACTACTACCAACCAGATGGGTCAAACCCAGCTGGGCGATGTAGACCCTATGTACGCGCAGTATCGTACTCCGGCACCAGAGGCGGTAGCCCTCAACGAACCGGTGACGGCTGATTACCAAAAGGGTAGCTACCAGTACCGAGAAGAGAATTTATCATCAAAAACCGTTAATCCTGATTTGGTAGCGCAGTATCAGAACGATGATCAGCGTACCGAAGACGAAGGAGCTAACGACGATTATTACGTAGAAGAGTACAACCGCCCCGGTGCCTATGGCAACCAGCCGCAGGTGGTTAATAATTTCTACGGCAATCCGAACCGTTTCGGCGCCTTTGGCGGCCCGGCTTTTGGTATGGGCGGCTTTTACGACCCATTCTTTGACCCCTTCTGGGGCGGCGGCATGGGCTTCCACGATCCGTTCTGGGGTCCGGGTATGGGCATGGGCTTTGGTAGTCCGTGGGCTCAACCCTGGGGTCGTCCCGGATTTAACGTGAGTTTAGGATTTGGTTGGGGCGGTGGATTTGGATTTAATCGTTGGAACCGTTTTGGTGGCTTCGGCGGTGGTTTCTACGATCCCTTCTGGGGGCCTGGCATGGCCTACGGTGGCTGGGGCAATCCCATGTGGGGCCGCGGCTTCGGAGGTTGGGGACGACCTGGCTGGGGCATGGGCGGCTTCTACGGCGGACCTAATGTGCTGATCGTGAACAACGAGTCTGTGGCAAATCGTCGGTCTCAGATGGTTTCGCGCTCATCGGTATACGGAACTAGTCGTGCTCGTACCAATGCAACAGACAACGTGCGTCGCAGTACCACAAGCCGTACATCACGATCGACTGCTACTAACGGGAGAAACAGTTACGATCAGCGGGCAACAAGGGGCAATTACCGAGGGCGTGGTCTTGGTACCTCTGGCATCACCCGTAGCCGTAACGAGGCGTATAATAGCTCTGCTGATGCGCGAACTAGCAATTCTTCGGTCCGTCGCTCTCGAGCTACTAACTACAACTCAGCACCCTCTCGGAGTAGTACTCGTTCTGGAAGCTACAACTATTCGCGCCCCAACAGCTCGCGCTCGAACTACAGTTCGCCATCGCGCTCGCGCTCTAGTAGTTACGGTAATTCAAGCCGCGGTTCGCGCTCTTACGGGAACAGTAATCGCAGTTCAGGATATTCTTCGGGAAGTCGTAGTTACGGAGGAAGTAGCCGTAGTTCAGGAAGCTACTCATCAGGTTCTAGCCGAAGCAGCGGTGGTAGCTATTCACGCTCTTCCGGTAGCTCTTCAGGAAGTAGCGGATCCAGAAGTAGAAGTCCACGTTAGTAACAATCTGGCACCCTTTTAGCGTTATAAGTGTAGTAGAAAATATCTACTACACTTTTTTTTTAACCTAGCCTTTATTAGCATGAAAAACACACATAGAACGGTATGGGCCGTGGTGGCTCTCTTACTAGGCGGAACGTCTGCCTACGCCCAATTATCTTTTCCTACTTTATCCGAAGACGCTCGTTTGTTCAGTCCCTCGCAGACTGTGGGGACGGCTCGAGTGCAGGGCTTTGGCGGAGCGGGCTTTTCTTTAGGGGGCGACATCAGCGCCAGTGCTCTAAACCCTGCTGGATTAGGATTTTATAACAGGTCGTCTATTGCTGTAACTCCCTTCTTTCGTGGGATTGAGACGAATACCAATCTTGGGGGAGTAGCTTCAGAAAATAACTACTTGGGAGACTACGGAGTAGCTAGTTTCGGAATTGTGTTTAGCAAACCAAAGGATAATGTGGTGCCTTCTCGCTTTAGAGGGGGATCGTTTGCGGTTACGTTTAACCAAACCAATACCTATAGCTTTACCAACACCTTTGGGGGAAACACTACCGACTTCTCGTTTATTGATGACGTTTCCGGACGCGCCGGTGGCATTAATGTGGCTACCCTGGATGCTGAGTTGGAGCAGAATCCTCCGCAGATACCAGACTACATTGCTGCAGCCTACGATAATTTCTTAATTAACGCGGTATTTGATGAAAACGGGGTGCACGACGGCACCTACGTAGCATCACTTCCTCCCGGAGTGCTGGCGCAGCCTATTGGGACTTCAGAAACCTCTGGGAGAATGAACCAGTGGAACTTCTCGTACGGTGGCAACTTTGATAACAAGCTGTATGTGGGGGGAAGCATTGGGCTGATGAGCTTCCGCCAGGAGCGACAGAATCTGTATCGCGAGTCGTATA
Source organism: Tunicatimonas sp. (assembly GCA_049650865.1). Taxonomy (GTDB): domain Bacteria; phylum Bacteroidota; class Bacteroidia; order Cytophagales; family Cyclobacteriaceae; genus Tunicatimonas. The sequence goes on along the minus strand of JBASAY010000004.1, from coordinate 4,722 downwards.
TTTATCCTCAGGAATATGATAATTTTCTGAATGAAGATAATTTCTTTTTCCCAGCTGCTAACAATCCGCTGTCAATTGATTACGTAGATGACATACAACTGACCGAAGTTCAGGAGGTGATTGGAACAGGGGTTAATGCCAACCTAGGAATAATCTACCGCCCGATAGAAGCACTGACGGTAGGAGTTTCGTTTCTTACCCCAACTATCTTCGGAGTAGAAGAGCTGAATTACTTTGACTTTACTTCCAATATTCGGGGGTTGCAGTTAAGTGATAGTTCTGACTTTCTAGAGCAGGTAAATCCCCTGTCGCGAGGTAATGAGGGGCTTCTATCTTACAATTTGAAAACCCCTGCTCGGCTGGGGGTCGGTGCTAGCTACTTCTTTGAGAAGTACGGCTTTCTAACTGCTGATGTGGAGTACGTACGTTATCCGGGGTATCGGTTTTCCTCGTCGGATAATGCTGTATCGGATATTATGTCAGGCACAAACCGGGAGGTAGAGGAAATTTATCAGTCTACTGTTAATTACCGATTGGGCGGGGAGTTTCGTTACAGTGTCCTGCGGCTTCGCTTAGGCTATGCTATGTTTATGGACCCGACCGACTTTCAGGATGATACCCTTAATCGTAATCGTCAGTCCATTAGCGGCGGAGTAGGGGTGATCACTTCTTCGTTTTTTGCGGATCTAGCAGTTATTAGCAGTCAGTTCGATACGGACGCACGTCCCTATGGCGGAGCTGATTTCTACTCTCAGACCAATAATTTGACAAACGTATTGCTCACGCTGGGCTTTAACTTCTAGCCGATAGTATCGTGACCAGCTCTTCTAGTGGGGTGTCTTGATGAATCGTAATTTGCGCCTGTCGGTATACCGGCAGGCGTTTTTTGAATTTAGTAGTGTACTCCTGCACCAATTGATTCTGATCCAGTGCTTGCAACAGCGGTCGGTCAGAGATCTGCGCCCCCTGCATACGCTGTACGATGGTTGCTATCGGTACATCCAGAAAAACCGTAGTGCCACGCTGCTTCATATAATCTAAATTATCGTAAAAGCAAGGGGCCCCGCCGCCGGTGGCCAGTACAAAGGCCGATTGCTGGGTGGTGAGTTGCTGCAACGCTTCGCGTTCTAACTGACGAAACACATCTTCGCCCCGCTGCGCAAAAGTGGTACGAATGGGCTGCCGGGCGTTCTGCTCTATAACATCGTCCAGGTCAAAAAAGGGCAGATGCAGGCGCGGCGCAAGCTGCTTTCCTAGCGTAGACTTGCCCGAACCAGGAAGACCAATGAGGAATAGTTTCATCATTACTTCACGAGCTCCTTCTCCTCTAGCAGCGTCTTCAGCTGACTCAATTCATCCCGCAGGCGGGCGGCCTCAATAAAGTCGAGCTCTTTGGCCGCCTTCTCCATGCTCTTCTGCGTGGTCTGGATTAGTTTCTCGAGCTCGGGTTTGGCCATGTAAGCGACTACCGGGTCAGCGGCTACGCTGGTTTCGGTAGGGCCGGTGTAAGCGTTTGGCAGGGCTTTGCGTGAGTCAGCCACTTTGGTCTGCCCCATAATCGCCTCGCGCGACTTGAGGATAGTTTTGGGGGTGATGCCGTGCTCCAGGTTGTACTCCATCTGCCTGTTGCGGCGGCGGTTGGTCTCATCAATCGCTACCCGCATCGACCCCGTAATGGTATCGGCGTACATGATGCACACCCCGTTTTCGTTGCGGGCCGCCCGTCCGATGGTTTGCACCAGCGAGCGCTCGTTGCGCAAAAAGCCTTCTTTGTCGGCATCCAGAATCGCTACCAGCGACACCTCGGGTAAGTCTAGCCCCTCACGCAGCAGGTTCACCCCCACCAGCACGTCGAACTCACCCAGGCGAAGGCCGCGCAAAATCTCCACCCGGTCCAACGGCTTCACCTCCGAGTGCATGTAGCGACTGCGCACTCCGGCGCGCTCCAGGTACTTCTGCAGCTCCTCCGACATCCGTTTGGTGAGCGTCGTCACCAACACCCGCTCGTTTATATCGGTGCGCTTATTAATTTCTTCCAGCAGATCATCAATCTGGTTGATGCTGGGGCGCACCTCAATGATCGGGTCCAGCAAGCCGGTGGGTCGAATTACCTGTTCCACCACCACACCGTCTGACTCGCGCAGCTCGTACTCAGCCGGAGTAGCGCTCACGAAAATAATCTGGCCGATCATCGACTCGAACTCATTGAAAGTGAGCGGCCGGTTGTCCATCGCCGACGGAAGGCGGAAACCGTAGTCGACCAGGTTGACCTTGCGGGCGCGGTCGCCGCCCCACATGGCACGCACCTGGGGCACGGTCACGTGGCTCTCGTCGATCATCATCAGGAAGTCTTCCGGGAAGTAATCGAGCAGACAGAACGGACGTTGCCCCGGCTGGCGGCGGTCGAAGTAGCGCGAGTAGTTCTCGATACCCGAGCAGTAGCCTAACTCACGAATCATCTCCAGATCGAACTCGGTGCGCTCCTGAATGCGCTTGGCCTCCAGGAAGCGTTTTTCGTCCTCAAACAACTGCACCTGCTCTACCAGGTCGTCCTGAATCTCGTAGATGGCCTTCTGCGTATTGCCTTTGGCGGTAACGAACAGGTTGGCCGGATAGATGGTGACGATACGCTCGTCGGCCAGTTTCTTGCCGGTGTAAGGATCAATGCGCTGGATGGCCTCAATCTCATCGCCCCAGAAGTACAGGCGGTACGCGAAGTCAGCGTAAGCAATGAAAATATCGACCGTATCACCCTTCACCCGAAAGTTGCCTCGCTTAAATTCTCCTTCGGTACGGCTGTACAGAATATCGACGAGTGAGTAGAGCAGCTTCTGCCGCGACAGGTGGTCGCCCTCCTGCAAGCGGATAGCGTTTTTGCCAAACTCATCGGGGTTGCCCAATCCGTAGATGCATGACACTGAAGCAACGATCAGCACGTCGCGCCGCCCCGACAGTAGTGAAGAAGTGGCGCTGAGCCGCAACTTCTCAATCTCCTCGTTAATGGACAGATCCTTCTCGATGTAGACGTTAGACGTTGGAATAAATGCTTCTGGCTGGTAGTAGTCGTAGTACGAAATGAAGTACTCCACCGCATTATTCGGAAAGAACTGTTTGAACTCTCCGTAGAGCTGGGCGGCCAGGGTTTTGTTGTGACTGAGCACCAGCGTCGGGCGGTTCACCTGGGTTACCACGTTGGCCATCGTAAAAGTCTTCCCCGAACCGGTTACACCGAGCAGCGTTTGCGCCCGCTCCCCATCCTGAAGCCCCTGCACCAGTTGCTCAATGGCGGCGGGCTGGTCGCCGGTAGGTTGGTATTCGGAAGTGAGTTCAAAGTCCATAAGTAGTCAACGCGAAAAGGGCAGCGGAATGTTCGCAGTGATTTGCTTTTCTACGGCAAAGGTGAGTATCGTGCTATTAGCCGATAAGTATTCAGCTCGCGACGATAAGAAGCAGATAGCTGCTCACCAGTAATGGGCTGGAACGTTAAGGGTATCGCTGCTCAGCGAGCAGTACGATGAGCTTTCATAAAGAAAGTGAGGATGAAGAAGTCAGTATAGCCAGATTAAAGTTGGAATGGGAAAACGGATTTAGCTTTTATCATTACACCATTTTCTTAAACCAATCAAGTTCTTCTTGTATCGTATTTTTGAGATAAGAGTTCCACGCGCTCCAGCTAAAGTACTTACTTGTATGCTGTAGAAACAAAAGTTTGATATCAGCGTCACCGTTCGCTGTAATAATTGCCCTTCTCGGATAAGTGCGACCTACTCGACAATCGCGTTCCATACTTTTTAAATGTACTCCTGAAGCATTCGCCGCCTTTTTCAGTGAACTGGATGCCCCTACTCCTATGAATATACATACTTCAGGTTTTAACACCTTTACTATTTCGAAAAACGGGTTCCATCCATTGTAGAAGTCGCTAGGAATAGGGCGTTCTATATTAGTACTCATAGGCCGCTGAACAAAATTGTAAAAAGAAACTAAATTCCAGAAGGTTGAGCTGTCAAAGTAGTCATGACTGAAAAGAGCTTTATGAAAATTAGGAAATATTTTGGTTCCGTAATACCATCTTTCTATAGCCATCTCTTGTACAACCCTTCTAGTAAATTCCACTGATTCATGATTGTTTTTTGATTGATTAGTCCCATTATGGTAATGACTTTCACCGACAATAAGAATACGTTTGTTTTTAGAAATAGAATAATATTGATCGCCAATCCAAGGTAACCATTTCAAATTTTTAATATTTGATAGACTGTTATCTACGTTAACAATCATGCTTGTGACGCTTGTATTGAGTCAAACATAAAATTTTACTGTTTAGCCATTGCTTTTAAGACTTTGTCGTCATACTCCAAACCACAAGCCAAAGCTATTTTCTTAAGAAAAACTGTTTCTTGTTTCTTAATTTTATAATCTGCCGCTGCAGTAGTGCAAGCAGCCTGATAGATATTTAGGCGACTTTCCTTATCTAAACTAATAATCTCATTGATGACCTTATCTTCATCAATCTTTGTGATAGTTCGGAAGTCTTTTAATTCACTCTGATTGACAACGTCTCCTTCAGACAGTAGTTTTGTTATTTCGTTTAATGGTGGTGCTTCAGAAAGTATGATAGTTCAAACGAATCCAAAATTGATATAAAAGAAAGCGAGCTCAAAAGCGATAACATGATTTTCCATCTTCTTGGAAAAATTACACGACCGACGAAATGCTCTT
>JBASAY010000003.1:0-21867 GCA_049650865.1 Tunicatimonas sp. | reverse complement strand
TAAAGATCCGTTTGATCGCCTGTTAATCAGTCAGGCGCTCGCTGAGTCGCTTACTCTCATCTCATCAGATGGCGAGTTTAAGAAATATGCAATAAAGGTGCTGTGGTAGGTTCCGGTATCTCTGAATCTAGCAACATTTCTAGTCGTACTAATCATTTGCAAAGTACGAACGATAGCTTACAAGATAATGGAAACGATCGCAGTACTGCTGGTGGTGGTTGGGTTAGTGTTGCTGTTTGGTTACCGGCGGTGGGGGTGGCACTGGTACGGCTTTGTTGACCCCCGGGCCGTGCGGGTGGTGTTGAGCAAGCACTTCGGCTACTACCAGGGTTTAGCATCCGACCGACAGCGGGAGTTTGAGCAGCGGGTGATTCGGTTCGTACGGAAAAAGCAGTTTATTGGGCGGGGCATTGAGATCACGTTACCCATGCAGGTGCTGGTAGCGGCAGCGGCAGTACAGCTGACCTTCGGCTTGCCCGAGCTGGTGCTAAAGCATTTCAAACGCATTATCATCTACCCGGATAACTACTACTCCACCATCACCCAGCAGTACCACAAAGGCGAGGTAAATCCGGCGGCGCAGGCCATTGTATTGTCCTGGAAGAACTTTGTGGAAGGCTACGCCCAGGCCGAGGATTCGCTCAACTTAGGACTGCACGAGATGGCGCACGCCCTGGAGATAGAGAACATGGTGGAGAACGACGAGTACGACTTCCTGCCGCCTGCCGTGTGGGAACAGTGGCAGGAGCAGGCGGCTGACTATCGAGATCAAATGACCCGACGCGGATCGGGCTTTTTTCGGGACTACGCTGCTACCAATGATCAGGAGTTTTTCGCCATTGCGATAGAGAACTTCTTCGAGCGGCCCGTCGAGTTTCAAAGCTACGCCCCGGAGCTGTATAATACGCTGTGTCTGCTGCTCCGGCAGGACCCCTCCCGGCTGGCATGAGCTATTCGGAAATTGACAAACCAATCGGCTGTACCAGCGCCCCATTGGTGGCCACGTCCCAGGCGGCAAAGCGAACCCACTTCTTGCCGCGAGTATCAAACGAAATTTCGAAGCGCTTCTTGCCGAACGGCAACAGATCCGTGGTTGAGATGATCTGCCGGTCGGTGGTTTCGCCGTTGCCCCACACCACCTCCACGAACTCGAGCGGGAAGGTCCACTCCACCTCAGCCACAATGGTACGTTCGTTGCCGGTTCCCCGCACTTCGTAGAACGGAATCAGCACCTCACCCGATGTGACAAAGTATTCGCCCCGCCGAAGGGCATTGATGATTGGGCTCATGTCGTCGATGCTGGGCACGCTGTCGAGTTTCAGGTAGTTGACGGGCGACATGCCGTAGGTGTCGTCGTAGGGTGGCTTGCCCCGCTCACCAATATCGGAGCGAGCCTCAGAGATAGCCAGGGCGAACTTGGGCGGTAGGTTATGGGCGGCCATCTGGTTATTGGTTTCGTCCCACAGCGTTAGGAAGCGGTATTCGCCCAGGCGGGTTTCGGAGGCATCGATGCCCATGCCCCAGCGGTAGCCCAGTCCGAAGTAGTTAGGATGTTGGAAGTGGGGGGCATCCCAGATAGCATCGGGGTAGCCGGTAGAGCGCTTGGCCTGCGGGTGGGGCATAGAAATGATCACGTTCTCGCGCTCCGCCATCTGCATCATATCGGCCGGGGTGCCCAGGTTATAGACGGTGCCGTACTTCGGGTGCGGCTCCGCGAGCGGCTGGTCGGGCTTACGGGCAGGCCGCCAGAATACCGGCTTCGGCAATAGCAGATCGTAATGTCCGCCCAAAAAGGGACGCCGTCCGCCGGTGCTATTTTCGTCGTTGGGCATCACCAGGAAATTTTTGTCCGACTGCCGCCGCGCCGCCTCATAGTAATCCGCTAGGTCGGCCAGGTATAGTTCGGCCGTGTCTTTGCGGCCCGGTCCGCGGGCGCCATCGATGATGCTGTAGATATCCACCCCGACGCCCTTCATGGTGGCGATGTCGTTGATGCGGTGGTCAAAGCCGCCCGCTTCGCGCAGCCGCTTCACCAGTCCTACGTGGTAGTGGTGTCCCATTACCTTGTGGCCTGGCAACGGGCGGAAACGGTCGCCGTTCGTAAAATCGAGCGCCTTCTCGACGGCATCCTGGCCGGATTCCGGACTGACGTACAGAAATACCGACAGACGCTGTGGCTTGCCAGGGCGGGCGTTGTAGAGGGCGAAATTGTGGTAGAACTCCGGGTCTTCTTCGTGCTCGGCTTGCCGGATGCCGAACGAGAACGCGTCGGCGCTGTCTTTGCGGTACCAGCTGTAGCCCAGGTTTTGCTCTGATTCGCGGGCCCAGTAGAAGCGGTGGGGCGGGGGGAAGGCCGCCAGTGCGCCGCCCGGTAGCTCAGCGGCAATCAGGCGGTTGCTGTTCAGCACCGTAACCGGGCGCTTATGCACCGGGCCGCCGAACCGGTAATCCTGCCACTGGTGCACCAGGTCGCGCCACACCATCCGCGACGGTGGCTGAAGGGGCAGACCCTGGAATCCGGCGTCGTACTTAAATGCCACCGAGGGCTTATCGGTCTGAGCCACCATCATCTGACGCATCAGGTTTGATCCTTTAAAAACATCATACTGCAGATAACCTAAGAAGAGGCCCGCCTCCACCCCCGGAAACGTGATTTCCAGACGCGCGCCGTTGGTGCGTACCGCGCAGCCGGTGGCCTGGTAACGGGCGGTGGCCCGAACCACCTCGTCGGGCTGACGCGGCATGCCCGGATGGTTGGCAAAGGGTTTGGCCGCCGGAATAGACGACCCGTGCGAAAGCGGTGGTTCGTCGTCCAGGTACAGCGGTGCGTCCCAAAAGGCATCCCACTTGATCTCGTCCAACTGCTCGGCCGTGAGCGGCACGCCCAGCTCCACCAGCGGTTCGGTCTGCTGCTGGGTAACGCGCCGACGTCCGGACACGAGGCGGAACTCCGGCGTTACCCCGGTGGCCAGTATACGCCACGCACCGCCCGCCGGTCGCACCGCCAGTTCGCGCAGGGTAGGAGTGCCCTGCTCAATTGCGAAGCGGATGCGCAGTTCGTTGTTTCGGTCGCCTTCCCAAGTGACCGTTAGGGTTTCGTTGGCGACGGTGGCGGTGAGTCCCGCCTGAGCTTGGTAGGCAGACAGGTCGCAATTGATAGGATCAGCCCGGCTAGCCACCGCAATAGCAGCGGTAACTGCTACTAGCAGCAGGCGCCGTAGTTTCTTTGTGAGTAGACGTAGCTTGAGAAGCTTTTTCAGATTTTTAGGATTGTATTCGGCGTTTTGGATACAAACTTTTTCTAAAAAAGATTGTTGCCCGTCCTTGCAATTGTGAACCAGTTGGGCACTAATTCGTTATTTCGGTAGTCCCATTTACCCATCCTGATTTTCCGCCAACCCATGTGGAGTAACCTGGCTCGATTTATCATCAAGTTCCGCTTGCCGCTAATGCTGGTGTTGGCCGCCATTACGGCGTTCATGGCCTACCAGATTCCGAAGCTCACGCTCAGCTACGACTACGTGGCCGCAGTGCCCCCTTCGGACTCCAGTATGCAGTACTACGAAGACTTTCGGCGGCAGTTCGGAGAGGATGCCAACCTGTTGGTGGTGGGCGTGCAAGACAGTGCTTTGTACGAGGTGGAAACCTTTCGCCGATTTGCCTACCTGAGCGACGCGATTAAAGAACTAGCGGGTGTGAAGTACGTGCTCTCGCTACCCAGTCTGCAGCAACTGCAAAAAGACGCTGACGCACAACGCTTTGAAGTAGCGCCGGTCTTTCCCGAGATTCCCGCCGATCAAGCCACCCTTGACAGCCTGATGCGGGTGGCGAACAACCTACAGTTTTACAGCCAGCAACTGATCAACCCTGACAATGGGGCCACCTTTCTGCTGGTTGCTATCGAGAATAATACCCTTAACTCGGACAAGCGCGAGCAGTTGGTGCCTGATATTCAAATGTTGGGCAAGCAATTTTCGGAGGTTACGGGGGTAGAACTACACTACGCGGGCATTCCGTTCGTGCGCACGGTGATGAACGAGCAGGTGCGGGCCGAGCTCCAGCTTTTCCTGATTCTGTCGGTGGTAGTCACCGCCCTGATTCTGCTGCTGTTTTTCCGCTCGTGGGACGCGGTGGTATTTCCATTAGTAATTATTGCTATTGTGGTGGTGTGGTCGATGGGTACGCTGGTGCTGCTGGGCTACGAGATCACGCTGCTGTCGGGTTTGCTGCCGCCCATTATTGTGGTCATTGGCATTCCTAACTCGGTCTATCTGCTCAACAAGTATCACCAAGAATACAAGCGCTACCGCGACAAGCATCAGGCGCTGCGGGCGGTAGTTGAGAAGATGGGGACCGCTACCCTGATCACCAACGTAACCACCGCCATCGGCTTTTTGGTACTGCTGTTCACCAACGTGCCCATGCTCGAGGAGTTTGGCCTGGTAGCGGGTATTAACATTCTGGCCACTTTTGTGGTAAGCATCATTCTGATTCCTTCGGTGTTCTCGTACTTGCCTGCTCCGGGCGACCGGCAGTTGCGTCACCTGCGACTGCGCGGGGTAGACTGGGTACTCACTGGGTTGGACCTGCTGGTGCACCGCCACCGCTACCGGGTGCTGATTGGTGCCGGGGTGATCACCCTGCTGTTTCTGGCGGGTTTCCTCCGGTTAGAGTCGATATCGTACTTGGTAGACGATGTGCCGGATGATAGTAAGCTAAAGCAGGACTTAGCCTTTTTTGAGGATAACTTCGCGGGCATTATGCCCCTGGAGGTGGTGGTGGATACGCACAAAAAGCGTTCGGTCACCCGGCTCGCTACGCTGCAAAAGGTAGAGGAGCTCGAGCAGTTTCTGGAGGAGCAACCGGCTATTTCGCAGCCGGTGTCGGTTGTTGGTTTGGTGAAGTCTGCCCGGCAGGCATTTTACGGAGGCAACCCTGACTTCTACGATCTGCCTACCCGCCGCGACCAGGGGTTTATCGCTCGGTACCTAAAAAACTCCGGGATGACCGATCCTGGCGCAACCGATGGCGAAGACACTTCCGGTAATTCACCGGCCCGCCTGCTGCGTAGCTTTGCCGACAGCACCGGGCAGCAACTACGCATCTCGCTCAAGGTGGCTGACGTGGGTTCTGACGAGATTCAGAACCTGATTGATAACGTTATCGAGCCCAAGGCCGAGGAGGTGTTCGGCGACTCGGATACTGAGGTTACCGTAACGGGCACCAGCCTGCTGTTCGCGAAAAGCAACGCCTTCTTGATACGAAACCTGTTGACGAGTCTGTTCATTGCCTTTTGTCTGATCGCCGCCATCATGGCCATGCTGTTCGGCAGCGTCCGCATGATTTTGATCTCACTAATTCCTAACTTGATCCCACTGATCGTTACCGCGGGTATCATGGGGTTGGTAGGCATTCCATTAAAGCCGAGCACCGCTATTATCTTCAGTATTGTGTTTGGTATTTCGGTGGATGATTCTATTCACTTTTTGGCGAAGTACCGGCAAGAGATGAAGCACAACCGCTTTTTCGTGCCCTTGGCTATTAGCAAGAGCTTGCGTGAAACCGGCACCAGCATGGTCTACACTTCGGTGATCCTATTTTTTGGCTTTATCATCTTCGCCGGTTCCGGCTTCGGCGGCACCCAGAACCTGGGCATTCTCACTTCGCTCACGCTGTTCGTGGCCATGCTCACTAATCTTACCGTGCTGCCTTCGTTACTGATGATTTTTGACGACGGCAAGAAGATGGCCGCCCGCCAGCAGCAGGCCGGAACCGCCGTGGTACCCCCGCTTATTGAGCACTACGACGAGTTTTACCAGGAAGATGAGGACGAAGAAATTGACGTGGATAAACTTGAGTTGCCGGATCGTGAGCGCGAGGAGGCTTAACACTTTAGTACCTCCAGCTCGTCAAATCCGCCCCTTCAGGAGCCGACTCCTTGATGCGCTCTAAAATCTTCGGTACGTACATGGTGTTGTAGCGCAGGCGCGAGATCGCGTTGGGTAGCGTAGGGTCGCCGTTCCAGCAGTGTTCGTCGCCGTCGCCGTAGGCCACCTCGCCGTCGTAGTCAGTCTTCTCCAGAAAGTCTTCCATCAGCCTCACGGCGTTGTTCAGGTAGTAATTGTCCATGTCGCCGCAGTAGATGTGAATCTTGCCCTGTAGCTTAGGCCCCAGCTTGTCCCAGTCACGCTCCAGGATGTGGCGCAGGTCGTAGTTTTCTTGCCAGTAGTCCGCCACCTCCCGGTCGATGGTGCCGGTGAGCTTGTCCCAAATGGGCTTGGGATAGCCATCGTCACCCATGGGAGAATAAGTGGCCTGCCAGATGTCCCACTGCTGCCCCGAGCGACCCCGGCTGCCCAGCAACAACTCGCGGTAGTTCATGTCCTGCAGCGTAGCGCTCACGTGCCCCAGGTAATCGCGATGACCAGGGCGCAGCGTCTCTTTAAACGCGCTCGCTAGGTAGTAAGCATTGCTGTCTTCGTAGATATTCACCGTGGTGTAGGCCCGAAAGTCGATGGGGTCGGGGCAGGCGGCAAAGCAAGCGTTGTACTCATCGGGATACATTACCTGCACAGCCAGGGCCTCCCAGCCGCCGGTAGAACCGCCGTACAGAAAGCGCGCCCAGCCTTCGCCAATGCCGCGGAACTGCTTTTCGATGTAAGGAATCAGCTCGTGGGTGATGGCGTCGCCGTAGGGACCTTGATTGGCGGAGTTCACCGCGTACGAATCGTCGTAGTAGGGCGTAGGGTGCTGAATCTCAATGATCAGCATGCGCGGAAAGTTGGGCCCCGTCCAGGTTTTGTAGAAGTCATACGCTTCCTGCTGCTGAATGATGTTGTAGCCCTCCAGATCGAAGCGCTCGCTGTACTCCGGTTTCAGATCAGGATCGGGCGGCGTGGTGCGGAAGCCGTCGAAGTCACTGGGATAATGCCCGTGGAAAATGTTGAGCGGATAGCGCGCCTCGGGATGCTCCTCGAAGCCCTCGGGCAGCAGCACGTGCGCGCCCAGGTACATGGGCCGCCCCCAGAACTCAGTCAGCAACTTGCTCTGCATGCGCACGTGCTTGACGTACTTGGTGTCTTCCGGTTCCTCTATAGGCGGAATCTCTTGATCCAGCGTGACAGAAACGGCTTGCTGCTGCGAAGGGTTGATAGTCACCTTTTTGGAAGTGCTGTACAGATTGCCCGGCGAGCGGTTCCACTGCTGCCCTTCGCCCTGGTCCATTGGCAGCTGCACGGTGTGGCCATTGGCCAGATTAAACGTTTCGTACTTGTGCAGCAGCGCCTGTACGTAGTAGTCGCCCGGCGGAATGTCGGCCGTGCTGCGCAGCGGATAACCAAACACCGTATCGGTGAACACCGCCGCTTGCCCGGCCGACCAGTCTTCCACATCGATGCCGAAACCGAGTTGCGTATCTGGCCCGTCGCTGAGTTGGAAGCGCGGCTCCGCTTCGCTGTTGTTTGAGATCAACAGGATCAATCGCCCGTCGAAGGTGGTATCGCCGACAGTAGGGGGTAGCGATACCTCAAAGGTAAGCGCCGACTGAGCAGTGGCGGCTTGTTGCATGACGAAAAACGTAAGACAGAGGATAGCTAATTTCATTGGATGCGGGGTTTGGCGAGTAACTTCGTAAATTTTGCTACCTAAAACTACAAACCCCGTATAATATCTGAAACCTACCCTACCGTATGATCCTCGCCTCCGTTACCGAAATCCCCGTTCTCGCTGACATCGCTATCTTATTCGCCGTGGCAGTCGCCGTAGTGATGCTGTGTAACTTGCTGAAAATCCCCTACATCATCGGTTACCTGCTCACCGGCATCCTGGTGGGGCCCAGCACCTTCGATCTGCTGAGCAATACCCACGATGTAGAAGTGTTCGCCGAGATCGGCGTGATTCTGCTCTTGTTTACCGTAGGGCTGGAGTTCTCATTCAGCAACCTGATGAAGATCAAACGCTACGTGCTGCTGGGAGGCTTGCTTCAAGTATTGTTCACCATCGGCATCACCGCGTTTCTGATGATGGTGATGGGGCGAGGCGCTCCTGAAGCCGCTTTCTGGGGGTTCGTAACGGCCCTGAGCAGCACGGCTATTGTGATTAAGTTGATGCAAGACCGCATGGAGATTAACACTCCGCAGGGCAAAGCCGTACTGGCCATGCTGCTGTTTCAGGATATTGCTGTGGTGCCGCTGATCTTGTTTACGCCCATTATTGCGGGCAAAAGCGACGGGGGTTTCTTAGAAGTGCTCATGCTGTTTGGCAAGCTGGCCGCCATTGCCCTGGTGGCGGTGGTGCTGGCTAAGTACATCATTCCCCGCTTCTTCAAGGAGGTGATGCGGGCCCGCAACCAAGAAGTCTTCTTAATCGCTACTATTCTGGTGGTATTGTGCGTAACACTGCTTACCCAACAAATGGGCTTGTCGCTGGCGCTGGGAGCCTTCATCGCGGGCATCATCATCGCCGAAACCGACTACAATCACCTGGCGATCTCCTGTATCCTGCCGTTCCGCTACGTGTTTATCAGTTTCTTCTTTATTTCGATGGGCATGCTGGTCGACTTTCGCATCTTTCTGAGCGAACCGGGAGCGATTGCTTTCTGGTTTGCCTTTATTGTGCTGGTAAAGATTGCCGGTGGCTTCCTGGCTGCTCGGGTGCTGCCGCTTCCCCCGCGAACTGCGTTAATGGTGGGCTTAAGTTTGGCTCAGATCGGCGAGTTCTCGTTTATCCTAGCCCAGAGTGGTTTGAGTTATGAGCTGATTGACCAGAATAGCTACCAAGTTTTTCTGGCGGTATCCATTCTGACGATGGCCGCTGCTCCGTTTATGATTGCCAATGCGGCCCGCATCGCCGAAGTACTTCCCCTTAAACGCGTTGCCCAATGAACAAACCCACCCTGTACGGTGCTGATTGGTGCCTCAAAACCAGTGGTTTCAAGAATTATTTGCAACGTGAGTGGATCGACTTTACCTATCGCAATGTGGAGAAAGACGAAGCAGCGGCCCAGCGGGTGCGCGATCAGTACGACGGAAAGCTTAAGTTTCCGGTGCTGGAGATTGGCGACACTTGGCTGAAAAATCCGGGTATGGGTGAGCTTCGAGATACGCTGAAAGCGAAAGGGTTAGGTTAGTAGGGTTTTCAAGCGCTGCGCCGGGCAGAAACGGTTTTCATAAAGGTAATCGGAACGAAAGTCTCGGTCGGGGCGCCGATGTAGTAGAGTTGCCACTGCGGGTCGTAGCTGGCCAGAATCTTGCGGATGCACTCGGCGCGACTCTGACGAGCCTGACAGTCTTTCCAGTAAAACACCTCGACGCGGTAGTTCTGCTGCTGCAGTTTACCATTAACGCGGATGTCTACTTCAATGTCCTGGTGGCCGCTGGCCGAAGGAAGGGGGATAGCAATGGAGCCCATACGGATAAATTTAGGGATGAACGCGTGATTTCAGTGACAAAATATACGAGGTTACGGGCAAAACAATCGCATTTTCCGGGCGAATTGTTTGCCAATAGCTGCGATTGTCCGGCAGCGTCCACCTCGTCCATCGAACCTGTTCGGTTTCGACCACTTCGGTCACCGTTCGGTGCTACGCTGGTAAGGTATTGGTAAGATTCTACGATTTTTTCTTAACTTTAGGGGACAGTCTAACCTCGGAGATGTTTCTGCCTCCGAACGAAGGATGAGAGGTTATTCTGATAATTTTCTTGGAGGCTCGTGTCGACACGAGCCCTAAAAATTTATCGGAATAAAATTTATCTTTTTATGAGAAACGACGCGCTGTGGACGTTGCTGCTACTCAGCTGGATGGCAGGCACCACCTACTACTACGTCTGCCACATCCGAAAGCACTGTTGCGGCGGTTGCCAAGCCGTAAGCGATATGACGATGGCCGAACTTACTGCCACCCCCTCAGCTTCGTTGCGGGTGCAGGGGGCGGAAGAAACCATCGCTAGCGACCAGGGAGTTCGCTTCGCCCGCAACCAGAGCCTCCCGGTGGTGGCCCCCCGCGCTGACTCGGCCTTGCACCAACTCACCGACTACCTGCAAAAGCATCCCGAAGAACAGCTTCACATCACGGGCTGGCACGACAACTCAGAAAAGAACACGACCTTACTGGCGAGCCTGGGCCGCGCCCGGGCCGAAGCGGTGAAGCACCGTTTGGTCAGCCTTGGAGCTCCCGAGGGGCGGATCGGTACCGCTGACCGCTCGAGCATCGATCTGCTATTTGGCGGCGACACCTTGTTTAACGGTCTTACCCTGCAGGTGGTAGACGATCTGCCTCCGCAAAGCTTGGCAGCCCAGCCCGACACCCTGAAAATGCTGGAGGTGCGTTTGCGGGGCACATCGCAGCAAATTTACTTTGAGACCGGAGCCACCACCCTGACCATGAACGATTCGCTGACGCGCTACCTGGAAGACGTTCAACGGTATCTAGAGGCCTATCCCCAGCGCTCAATCGTGCTTACTGGCCACACCGATAACGTGGGGCGGGCCGCCAGCAATATGACCTACGGACAGGAGCGCGCCGATTTTACTAAAACCAAACTGAGCGAGTTAGGCATTCGGCCCGAGCAGATCAAAACGCGCTCGGAGGGCGAGTTGCGCCCCATTGCCAGTAACCAGACTCCCGCGGGCCGAAGCAAAAACCGGCGCGTAGAAATCAGCATCGAGTAACCAGCGTACGCAGCGAGCACGTAGGTGCTTCGCCAACGACCAGACTAACCGGCACCAATGAGTATATACTTACTAGCAGACCTGATTTTTATTGTTGTAGCGCTGTTGGGCGCAGCCTTCCTAGGATTTATCCTGGGGCGACGATCGCTGCGAAGGCGCTTCGCGCGGGCGCAAAACCAGGAACAGGAGCAGCAACAGACTCTCACCGAAGCGTTGGCGCAACTAAAACGAAGCAAAGACCGGCGCACGGCCCTGCAACGCGAACTGTCGGAGGTGCGCAACCACCTGTCGGCCTCGGCCATCGACGCGCCCCGCGCCTCGCGGGCGACGGCCACGGTAGCAGAAGTGAGCGCCGCTCCCCAGACAACCACTACCCGGCGACCCAGCCACCGCTCCCGCCCGTCTCAAACTCCAACGCCCGCCCAAAACGGAAGTCTGACCCCTAAACCACCCTCGAAGCAAGAGGAAGCCCTCGCCCGCGTGCGCAAGCGGGCTACCAGGCTTGATCTGACCCACCTGGGTGACGCTGAGGCCAGCCAGCGCGACGACCTAAAACAAATTGATGGTATCGGAATCTTCACCGAAAAGAAACTCAATGCGCTGGGTATTTATACGGTTGAGCAGGTAGCACGCCTTCGGCCGGAGGATGAGCCCCGGATAAACGCAGCGATTGAACTGCCGCCCGGCCGCATTGCCCGCGACCAATGGGTAGCGCAGGCCCAGCACCTATCACGCAAACGATAATCTAACGCTGTGCCGTTTAGTAGGAACTTGATTAATCAAGTTCCTACGCTATTTGTCTTTTCCACCCAGAAAGCCATCACATCAACACATCCTCTACCGGCTTTATCTTCTCAGGCAAATCAGTTTCGTCCAGCATCTCGCGCAGGTCGATCTCAATGGTGCGGCACAGGGCCGTCATGGGCACGTCGTTCACGTAGTTCTCGAACGGGTCCTCACTGTTGTCACCCACAATTTCGATGGTAGTGAAAATCCACGAGATCAAAATAGAGAAGGGCACGGTAAGCCAGACGTAAGAAGCCGCCCCCAGCTTATCAAATTCGGTAACCAGTCCGAAGGGGATTAGCAACACGAAAATCCAAATGAAGACGGCGCTAAAGTAGGCGTACTGCCGCGGGAAAGGTGTGTTCTTAATGCGCTCGCACTTGCCCTGCAGGTTGTAGAGTTCCTCTAACGTCTGCATCATGTCCACCATCCGAAAGTTCTCTATTAGTCCCTCCTGCTCTAATTCGCGCAGTTGCCGTCCCTGATTCTTCACCAGATGGGTGGCCGGATTGGCCTTGGCCATTACCGTATCAAATTCTTCGCGAGTAACAAAAGCCCCAATCTGACTGGTGCACTCCCGGTCTTGCTCCAGGTGGAAGTCGGGTACGTAGCTCAGGTTGTCACGGTCGAGCATGGTTGTCTTGCGCAACTGAATGCGCAGTGCGTTGATCCAAGCGATGTGCCGGTAGATAAGTTCATGGTGTAGGTGGTGCAACTCGTCGGCCGACCGCGGGTTAGCCGCGTGCTGGTTGTGCACGTAGGTGAGCACCTGGTTGGCCCAGGTACGGCTGTAGTTTACCACGCCGCCCCAAATTTTGCGTCCTTCCCAAAAACGGTCGTACGACTGGCTGTTCTTGAACCCTACGTAAAAGGCCACCGCAATGCCGATGGTGCTGAGCGGAGCAAAGGGGATGCCGACGTTGATGCCGTGGGGACTGAGGCCCAGGTAAGCGGCAGTGACCAGCAGGGCCCACAGCATGAAAAGAACTAAGTTGCGCCAGGCAAAGCGAAGAATGACCCGGAAGCGAATGTGTCGTCGTACGTACATGCAAAGTGATTAGGATGGTAAGTGCTTCAAGGTAAGTACCCGGGCTGGGACGGACAAGTCCATTAATATTTTCGAGTACGGGTTTGTATCCTAGCTGGCAAGCCGTTTTCTTCGCGGGGAAATGAAGCGCCTTGGGATTGTTCTACTGGTATGTTGCGTAGCTGCCTGCACTGCTACGCTGGGTCCCCCCAATGAGTCGCGCTCGGTAGAGCAGCTAGATTCGTTGCGCACCACCTACTACGCCCTTACCGACAGTCTGAACCGGTCGTGGCGGGCACTGCGGCAGGATGACGTTCAGAAAAACATCTACCTGCAGCAGTTGCTGCTAGAGATGCGCCGGAGCAGCCGGTACGCTCTCGATACGCTTGATACGTTGGGGCAGCGTATCAAGCGACTTAAGGTACTAGACTACGACACGGTGACGGCCGACAACCGGCACCGGGTGCACCGCTACGATAGTGCTACGGTACGTACCAGCGAGGCCATTGTGCAGTACGCCGAGGCCGATAGTGCCTACTACGACAACCCGACGCTGGTGTACCTTACCGACAAAATACTGGCAGCCAACCGCAGTATGGCGCTTTATCGATTGCGCTACGATCGGTGGAGCCGGGCGTTCAATGCTTTTTTAGATGCCAACTACGGCTACATTGCTACGTTAGACAGCACCGCGCTCACCCAGCGGCAGTTTTTGTTCCGGCGCACCAATGACCAAACCGAACGTGATTCGTTATGAAGATTAAGACCTCCGAGTTTGTGCAAAGCAGTCCGCACTACCAGCAGTGCCCCGATACGCAACTGCCGGAGTTCGCATTCATCGGCCGCTCGAACGTAGGGAAGTCTTCGCTGATCAATATGCTCACTGGGCGGAAGAAGCTGGCCAAGACCTCGGCCAAACCGGGCAAAACGCAGCTGATTAATCATTTCTTGGTAAACCAGCAGTGGCATCTGGTAGATTTGCCGGGCTACGGCTGGGCGCAGGTAAGCAAAACCAAGCGCCACGGCTGGAGCCAGATGATCGAGCACTACCTACTGCAACGCCAGCAGCTCACCAACCTGTTCGTACTCATCGACGCGCGGCTTCCTCCGCAGAAAATTGATGTGGAGTTCATCGACTGGCTCGGCGTGAATCGCATTCCGTTCGCTATCATCTTCACCAAGGTAGACAAGCAATCGGTTAACAAAACGCAGCGCTCTATTGCCATTTTTAAACGGGAGATGCAGCAGACCTGGGAGGAACTTCCCCCGCTGTTTATGAGTTCGGCGGTAGACCAAACCGGAAAGGAACATATTCTGGAATATATCGAGCAGATACTAAGCGAGGCGGGGTTAGATTACTAATTTTAGCAAAAGGCCATCGCCCGGATTCGCTTTTCGCTATATTTGCCCCCGTTTATTTATGCAGTTAGTTGCCCTAATTTGTTTTTATGAAGTTTAGCGAGATTGCTTCCATCGCCGGCCGCGGCGGACTTTTTCACGTTCTGAAACCTACCCGTAGCGGAGTGATCGTGGAAACCCTGGATGACAAGAAGAAGAAACTAGTGATAAGCGCCAACCAGCGCGTGTCTATCCTGCAAGAAGTATCCATCTACACCAGCGGAGCCGATGAGTCGGTGCCGTTGGAAGAGGTGATGCGCAAGATTCACGAAGAATTTAAGGGCGACCCCGGGGTGGATACTTCCGACAACGAAGAGTTAAAAGCCTTTCTAAAGCATGTGGTGCCCAACTATGATACCAGCCGGGTGTACGTATCAGACATGAAGAAGCTGGTTAACTGGTACAACGTTCTGGTTGCCTACGCCCCTGAAGTGCTTACCGAAGAGGCTCCGCCCACCGAGGCCCCTCCGACCGAGGCCGCCGATGTAACCCCACCCCCACCGGCCGATCAGGACGTAGCGGAGCCACCCAGCGAAGAACCTGACCAAACATAACCCGTCGGCTACTTTATCCGTTTGGCTCAACATAACTTTTGAGATAACCCTGCCACCTGCTATATTTGATCCTCGCTTTCTCAGCAACTCTCGGGTTTACCGCTCGCCTATCCGGGTGCTATTTTCAACGAACCAGCTTCACGCATGGAAACAACTAAGTTTAAGCAAATCAGCACTGTATTGGAAGAGGGAGTGCTCACCGTAGCGCTTAACCGGGTGGATAAGATGAATGCCCTCAACGCGGCTACCATCGAAGAGATCGGCAGAGTGATGCAGGAGGTGTACGACGAACCGGATATAAAGGGCGTAATCATTACCGGCGCGGGCGACCGGGCGTTCGCTGCCGGAGCCGACATTGCTGAAATTGCCGACCTGAACGAAGTAAACGGCCGTAAGTTTGCTGAAATTGGCCAGGATGTGTTTGCTTCTATCGAGAAGTGCGATAAGCCGGTGGTGGCGGCGGTACACGGCTTTGCCCTGGGGGGCGGCTGCGAATTAGCGATGGCCTGCCACGTGCGCGTAGCCGCTAAGAACGCGGTTTTTGGGCAGCCCGAGGTCAACCTAGGTCTTATTCCAGGCTTCGGGGGCACCCAGCGGCTCACCCAACTGGTGGGCAAGGGGCGCGCCCTGGAACTGATGATGACCGCCGACACCATCTCCGCCCAGCGGGCCTACGAAATCGGACTAGTGAACCAGGTGGTAGAAGACAAAGCCGCCCTGATGGAGGCCAGTCAGCGCCTGATTAAAAAGATTATCTCCAAAGCCCCGCTAGCTATCGGCATGATTGTCGAAAGCGTAAACGCCGCCCTCGACCCCAACGAAAACGGCTACCAAACCGAAGCCAACAGCTTTGCCGCCTGCTGCAAGTCGCAAGACTTTACCGAAGGTACCCAAGCCTTTTTGGAGAAACGAGCCGCCCAGTTCACCGGCGAGTAACCTGATCGTCCACAGTTAATAGTCGATAGTCCACAGCCCATAGTCGACAGTAGGCCGTCGACTATCGACTGTGGACTATCGACCTATTTATGGCAAACCCCCTCAAGCAACTCGCCGGACAAACCGCCCTCTACGGGGGAAGCACCATTGTGGGGCGGGTGCTCACCTACGTGCTCGTTCCGCTGCACACCAGTGTGTTGGAGACGACCCAGTACGGTGAGATTACCGAACTTTATACCTACGTTGCGTTCTTCAACATTCTATACACCTTCGGCATGGAGACGGCCTTCTTTCGGTTCGTCTCTCGACCGGACGAAGACGCGCCCCAGCATATCTACCGCACGGCCTTCACCGCGATTTTTCTGATTAGCACGCTTAGCTCAGCGCTGTTAATTATCAATGCTGACGCTATTGCGGCCCTACTGGGCTACGCCGGAATCGGCTACATCATCCGGTGGTTGGCCATTGTTTTATGGGTAGACGCTATCGTAGCGATCCCCTTTGCCCGTTTGCGCATCGAGAACCGCCCCCTGCGGTTTGCGGTCACCAAGATCACGGCAATTAGTATCACGGTTTTTCTTAACTTCTTTCTGTTGCTGTGGCTTCCGCAGCTGCAGGGTTCGCACGCTTGGCTAACGTCGTTCTACCGGCCGGACGCGGGCGTAGGATACGTATTTTTGGCTAATCTTATCGGCAATGCCATTATTCCGGTGCTGTTATGGCCCTACCTGAGAGACATCCGCTTTCGGCTGTCGTGGCGTACCTTCCAGCCCATGCTGTGGTACGCCTTTCCAATCTTTATCATGGGCATCGGCGGCATGGTAAACGAGAACATCGAGAAGCTGCTGCTCAACGATTTGTTGCCTACGAACTTCTACCCTAATACTACTCCGCAGGAGGCGCTGGGTGCCTACGGTGCCTGCTTTAAGCTTACCGTATTTATGACGCTGGCGATCCAGGCCTTCCGGTACGCGGGCGAACCGTTCTTCTTTTCTAACGCGCAAGATAAAGAGTCGCCCAAGCTATTCGCTCAGGTTATGCACTACTTCACCGTGTTTAGTATCTTGATCTTGGTGGGAGTAAGCGTAAACCTGACGCTGATCGGCACGCTGTTTTTGCGCAGCGAGGCCTACTGGACCGCCCTTTACGTGGTGCCCTTCCTACTAGTGGCCAAACTGCTGGCGGGGGTTTACATTAACCTCTCTATCTGGTTCAAACTGACCGATAAAACGTACTTTGGCACTATCATCAGCATCGTGGGGGCCGCAATTACCCTGGGGGGAAATATACTGCTGATTCCGGTGCTGGGGTACCTGGGCAGCGCCCTATCTAGTATTGGGTGCTACCTAATTATGTGCCTGGTTTGCTACTACTTCGGAAGGAAGTACTACCCTATTCCCTATAACTTTGCTCCCACCCTGGGGTATTTGGTAGTAGGCCTACTGGTTATCTACGGAGCCTCGCAACTAGCGCTAACGAATGTGTTGTTTGATAACCTGCTAAAAATTGCAATTTCGCTCACCTTCGCTGCGGTGGTCTTCTTCATCGAAAAAAACCAGCTTCAGCAGCACCGAAACGTACCTAATTAGCCATGCACGTAAAAATTATCAATCGCTCGAGCAACGCCCTGCCCCGCTACCAAACCGAACACGCGGCCGGTATGGATCTGTATGCCCATCTGCCCGAAGCCATCACGCTCGCTTCGCTCGACCGAGCGCTGGTTCCGACGGGCATCTTTATCGAGCTTCCGGCGGGCTACGAAGCCCAGGTCCGTCCGCGCAGTGGGCTGGCCTACCGGCACGGCATTACGGTACTTAACAGTCCGGGCACCATCGACGCCGACTACCGGGGCGAGATCAAGGTTCTGCTGGTCAACCTATCGCAGCAGGAGTTTACCGTTCAGTCCGGCGACCGTATTGCGCAGCTGGTGGTAGCGGCCCACGAACAGGTTACCTGGCAAGCGGCAGAAACACTGGGCGACACCTCGCGGGGTACCGGGGGCTACGGCAGCACCGGAGCGCGCGATGCCTAGTACGCCACTCAATCGGTTTCGGCAGGCGAAATACGCGGAGGGGCACTACACAATCAATTCAGTCGTTGTCTCGTTTTACCTACGTAGATGCCTTTTTGAAGCCATTGTCGGCTCGCCTCGGGACTTTTAGTCGTATTTTATGGAGCAATTCTTTCCGTAACTTTGTTCGGTAGATAGCACTTCAAACGTTTGCTGGCACCATCTGGGTATCATTTAGTATATGGAACAAATAATTCGCGTCGTCCTAAGCGCCGTACTACTGCTGCTAACTACGGTGGGCGTAGCGCAAGAGAAATCAACCAAAGCTGAGCGCAAAGCGCGTGAAGCCGCTTTTTACTTCACCGAAGGAGTGAAGTATTACATTTTGGATGACATGGAAAAGGCGCTGGTGCTCTTCGAAAAGGCACTGGAGAGTGATGCGGAAAACGCGGCCGCCCACTTTAAAATCGCCAGCATCTTGGCCGAACAAGGGCAACTCGCCGACGCCCTGAGCCACGCGGGCACCGCCGTGCGCATGGCTCCCGACAATAAGTATTATTACCTCACCAAAGCGCAGATTCTTACCAAACAGTCCAACTTTCAGGAAGCCGCGCAGGTTTACGAGCAGATGATCGAAACCGTCGATGATACGAACGACTATCTGTTTGATCTGGCCGCCTTGTACGTGTACCAAAAAGACTTCGAGCAAGCCCTGGACACTTACCAGCGGATAGAGCGTCGGTACGGCATCATTCCTGAAGTGGTGCACGCCCGGCAGAAAATCTACTTGCAGCAGAACCAGCTCGACCGGGCTATTGAGGAAGGTGCTCGTTTGGTAGAAGCCTATCCGGGCGAAGTGGCGCACGTAATGGCCCTGGCCGAGGTATTGGTATCGAATGATCGTGACAAAGAAGCAATCCCTTACCTTAAGTCGCTACTGGAGATAGCTCCCAACAACCCCGAAGCACAACTGATGCTAGCCAAAATCTACCAGAACGACGGCGATACCATTCAGGCTGAAGAAAATATGCAGGAGGCGTTTGCTAACCCGGACCTCAGCCTTCAGCTCAAGCTAGATTTAGTTGCCAAGTACATCCAGGAACTGCCCAACAAGACCATCGAGCAGTTGTGCGTTACGCTTACCGACAAGATTATGGAGGCGCACGCCGATGAGGCTGACGCCTACGTGATTAAGGCCGACCTGCTTAACGCTACCGGCCAGCCCGAGGCGGCCCGCGACTACTACCGAACGGCAACGCGCTACGACGACAGCAACTTTGAGGTGTGGCGAAACCTGATCACCATTGAGTTTCAGAACCTACAGCAAACCGACAGCGTGATCGAGCACACTGATGCAGCCCTGGAGCTATTTCCTAACCAAGGAATTCTGTACTTTTACAGCGGAGCCGCCCACGCGGCTGAGAAGAATTACGAGGAAGCCGCCTACGCGCTAGAGCAAGCCCGAGGACTCTCCAACAATCCAGAGCTTACCCGCTACTGCAACATTTACCTGGGCGATGTGTACAATGGAATGGAAGAGTACGAGAAATCATCCAAGGCTTATGAAGCGGTGCTGGAAGACGATCCTACCAACGACTACGTACTTAATAACTACAGCTACTTTTTGGCGCTTCGTCAGGAGCGCCTCGATTACGCCCAGCAGCTTTCGACCCGCTTGCTAGAGCTAGATCCTAATAACTCCAACTACCTGGATACCCACGGGTGGGTGCTTTTTGAGTCGGGCGACTACCAGCAGGCTCGTAAGTTCATCGAGAAAGCCATCGAGGCCGGTGCGAAAAGCGGCGAAGTAGTAGAACACTACGGTGACGTGCTGTTTAAGTTAGGAGACGTAGACGAGGCGGTAAAGCAGTGGAAGATAGCAAAAGGGATGAATGATACTTCTGAAATTTTAGACAAAAAGATTGCGGACCGAACCTGGTATGAATAGAAGCTCCTGGCTAACCTACGGGTTAGTATTACTCATTTTAGCATCCTGCGGAAGAAAGACGGTCAGCACTACCGGAGTTCCGGTAGCGGATGAGCTTGCCATTCAAAATATCGACTTCGACTACCTTACCTCCAGCAGTAAGATTCGCTACCGCAACGACGACCAGAACGTAAGTGCTACGGCTAACATTCGCGTAAAGAAAGATAGTATCATCTGGATTTCAATTACACCCGGCTTTGGCATTGAAGCTGCCCGGGGCCTCATCACCCGCGACTCGGTGTCGTTTATTAACCGGCTCGACAAAGAGTACAGCACTTACAGCTTCAAGGAGTTAAGTGATAAGTTTAACTTTGACCTTAGCTACGATTTGCTGCAGGCGGTGCTGGTGGGCGATATGCCCCGCCCCCTGGCCGCCAATGATCAGGTAGAGAAGAAAACCAACCACTTTTTGGTGCGTCAGCAAGAAGGCCCGATTACCATCGACAGCTTCGTAGACGCCCGACTTATGAAGGTGAACCGGGTGGCGGTGGTGGATGAGACCAGACGCGACGGCCAAGGCCGCAGTAAAAACACGCTCAACCTCCAGTACGAAGAATTCAAAAAGATCAACGAAGAGTTGCTACCCTTCAAAAACGTGGCTTCTCTTGACTATCGAAGTAAAGGCCAAAAGCGACGTACTCAGATCGACATTCAGCACAAAAAGGCAGACATTGTTGATGAGGTACTGCGGTTCCCTTTTTCCATTCCTAACAGCTATGCCCGTAAGTAGGCCCTCAAAGGCAATCTGGTTCGGCATCTGCGTGCTGTGGTGTTTGCCACTGTGGTGTGCCGCCCAACAAACCGACGCCGACCGCAAACGGCTGGAGCGCGAAAAGAAGGAGAACCTTCAGAAGATAAAGGAAGCCCAGCGCATCCTGAGCGAAACCTCCACCCAGCGAGAGAGCACCCTGGGGCAACTCAACGCCATCAACCAGCAGATAGAAGCCCGCGAGCTGCTCATTCAATCCATTACGGAAGAGCTTGATATTTTAAGTGTCCAGATTGGCGAGGTAAATAGCGTTATCAACGCGCTCGAAGACGATTTGGTTAATCTTAAGAAAGAGTATGCCTATATGGTGCACGCCGCGAGTAAGAACACCAACAGCTACGACCGCCTCATGTTTGTCTTTTCGGCCAGCACCTTCAACCAACTGTTCGCCCGGGTAAAGTACATGCAACAGTACTCGCAGGCGCGCAAAAATCAAATAGAACAAATTCAGAAGGTGAAGCAGACCCTTGTGAGCCAGAAGGAGGTGATCGAAGGTAAACAGATGGAGCAAAAGGTGCTGCTCGACCAGCAGACCATCGCGAACCAGGACCTGCTGGCGCTCAAGGCAAAGCAGCGGGCGGTGGTTCGTGAGTTAGGCGCACGCGCCTCCGAACTGAAACGAGAAGTGGAGGTACGTCGGCGTGAGATCAACAAGCTGGAATCGGTAATCGCTAAGCTGATTAAAAATGAGCTGAAGAAGGAGCGCCGCCCCCCCTCAACCAACTCGGAAGCGGTGCTCGCCGCGTCGGCCGAGTCGCTGTCTACTTCGTTTGCCGAGAACAAAAAACGACTGGGGTGGCCCGTTTCCACCGGCTTTGTTTCCCAAAAGTTTGGTCCCAACCCCCACCCGGTGATGAAGAATATCATGGTACCCAACGATGGGGTGGATATCCAGACCAACCGTGATGCTGAAGTGAAAGCGGTGTTCGACGGGGTGGTGAAAATGATTGCCTCGCTGCCCGGCCCCGGAAATAACAAGGCGGTAATTGTGCAGCACGGCGAGTACTTCACGGTGTACTCTCGGCTCAAAGAAGTTGCCGTGAAGCAGGGGCAGGAATTACGCCTCAACGACGCGGTAGGCTTGGTGTATACCGACGGTAACGGGGTGTCGGCACTGCAGTTTCAGATTTGGCACAACCAAGAAAAGCTAAACCCCGAAACCTGGCTTGTACGAAAATAGCCGAACTTTTAATCCGTTCTACCACTTATCTTCGTATATTTACTTGGTACGCAAGTAAATTTCTTACTATAACGCACAATTATGCATACGACATTAGCATTTATTGGTGGATTAGGTGGCTGGGAAGTCCTGGTGATCGTTTTAGTCCTCGTCATATTTTTTGGAGCCAAAAGAATTCCCGAACTTGCCCGCGGCCTGGGCAAAGGCATTCGCGAGTTTAAAGATGCTACCAAAGAAATAAAGGACGAAATTGAAGAAGGCAACCGACCCACCACCAGCAAGTAGTCCTTCCCCTCCCTCCTTCCGTACTTTTCAGGATATTCAGGCGCACCTTAGCGCAGGTACGGCCACCTGCCGACAGGTGGTGCTCCACTACCTCGAGAATATCCGTCGGCATCAGCATCTCAACGCTTTTCTAACGGTTTACGACCAGGAAGCACTGGCGCAGGCCGACCTCATCGACCAAAAACGAGCCAGTGGCACCGCCGGGCGGCTCGCTGGTATGGTCATCGGCCTCAAAGACGTGCTGTGCTACCAAGACCACCGGGTAC
>JBASAY010000002.1:0-7489 GCA_049650865.1 Tunicatimonas sp. | reverse complement strand
TATGCACGTATTCGTAGCTTCATTTCCACGGCCCGAAAACAACAAAAGCAGGTCTTTGCTGAACTCTGCCGTATGGTCAACGGTGAGTCCTTCCTGCGTGATCTCAAGACTACCTAAATAGTTACAGGAGAAGAAAACTCACGCCCTATAGGCTTGTTATGACCTCGGTTCAGCACAAAGGGCAACGAAGCTATGCCCGCCCCGACCAGCGGGGCGGCCTTCCTGAGCCAACCGTCGTTAGAACTACCTTCCGCACTTTGCCCTGTATTTAACATGTATGGTAAACTGCTAATAGCTAGTCCGGCTGCCGCCGCGCCTACCTTTTGCCAAGTCTTAGCTTTGCCGCGGGTGTAGTGCACGTAAGTTTCCAGTTCAATCACACCGCCCTGCATCACCGGAATCAGGCGGGATTGCAAGCGGGGCACGGTTTTTTGACCGAGCACCAGTACCGCTGCATCATCGTAGGCATGGGCGGCATCCTGGTAGAGGGCTTGCTCTAGTCCAGGGAACAAAGGGGTTTCGGCATCTTGCGCGTACGCAAGCGGGGCTGCCAGTAGCAACAGCAACAAAAGCAGAGACGGGTAAAAGTTTCGCACGGTGGTATAGGGTTTAGGTTAAAAATCAGTAGCAGAATACAAGTGCCTTCCCCCTTTACAACAAAAAATAGCGTGGAACCTGTACTATTGGCACTGGCAGGTACTGGTATACCCGTGTCGCTCAATAGACAAGCCCACGCCGTAGCGTGAGCATAGTCTATCTTACCCGCGACACTTAAAATTACCAGTTTTACCAGTGCGGGATCAAATAGCTTATGCTATGTCGTTAATATCGTATGGCTGTAATGTAAAGAAGTGCATTTTTAAAGTCAATGGTAGCTTTGTATATTTTTTGTAGTAAGTAAAAAAAATGTTAAATCCCAACATTATGCAGGAGGTGCAGGCAGCTTTGCAACGGGAGCAACAGGAACGGGCATCGTTCTACCAAGAAATAGATGAAGAGCAGAAAGTGGAATTTGTCAACGGTGAGGTAGTATTTCATTCCCTGGTTAAGAAGCGACACAACCAAGTAAATCTGTAGTTAGCTAAAGTGCTTTCTACTTACGTTGACGTACCCAGACTGGGTTTCATAGGCATAGAAAAGATACTGATCTCCCTCACGAGCAACGACTACGAGCCGGACGTCTGCTTTTTCTCTACCGAAAAAGCTCAGCATTTCGCCGAAGATCAAATGAAGTTCCCAGCTCCTGATTTGGTAGTGGAAGTGCTGTCGGCCAGCACCGAAGCGCGCGATCGGGGAGTGAAATTTAGCGACTACGAAGCCCACGGGGTCATGGAGTACTGGATCATTGATCCCGAGCGCGAAACTATAGAACAGTACCTATTAGCCAATGGTTCCTACGAGTTGCGCCTCAAAGCAGGCGACGGTTCCTTGCGAAGCCAGGCCGTGCCGGGTTTTACAATTTCCGTTCGGGCAGTGTTTAACCAAGCCCTTAACCTGGCAGAAATACGGAAGATAATTACTGAGCCGCCCCCGGGTTCATCATCGTTCCCGCAAATAAGATAGCCTCCGTGTGCTGCTCCCGGATGAAGTAGGCTAGGCTTGCTCCTTTACTTGGGCTATTTCTTCTTCCTTCTGGCGAAGCAAGTCTTTGTAGGCTTTCACCTTGCGGTCGGCTTCCTCCTGGGTGGCCTGGAGCTCCTCCATGTTCTGCCGCATCTCTTCCTCTTGGGCCCGCAAATTTTCTTCGTTCTCCTGAGCTTGTTCCAATAACTTCTTCGTTTGGTGGTTGGTTTGAATGGCAATAACTGAGGCCGCAATGCTTTCGGCTAATTTCTCCAGAAACTCAATCTCAAAGGGCTCGAACTGACTAAATGCCGCAAATTCCATTACTCCTACTACGGTTTCGCTCGACTTGAGCGGAATGATCAAAACGCTTCGGGGGTTCGCTTCTCCCAAACCCGAAGTAATGTTGATATAGTCCGACGGAACGTTGGTCAGGTGAACCGTACTCTTTTCCAGCACGACCTGGCCGACGAGTCCCTCACCCAGTGCGACGCGGCGTTTCAGGTGTTTCTTCCGCTCGAAAGCGTAGCACGCACTTAATGACAAATAGGG
Source organism: Tunicatimonas sp. (assembly GCA_049650865.1). Taxonomy (GTDB): domain Bacteria; phylum Bacteroidota; class Bacteroidia; order Cytophagales; family Cyclobacteriaceae; genus Tunicatimonas. The sequence continues at coordinate 5,374 of JBASAY010000002.1, read as the reverse complement.
AGCCTCTTCGTCATTCTGTAAAATAAACATACCACCCTGGTTGATCTTGAGGTAGTTAACGATGTAGCTAATGGTCTGCTGCGCAATCTCATCCAGGTTTTCGCTCGAGCTTCTTAGAATAACTCCCACTTCGGCTAAGCCCGTATTGATAAATCTCTCCTGCTGCTCTTTAGTGCGGGCTTCTAGCAAACTCTGGCGCATTTTAAACAGCGAATGGCCTAAGTTGTCATCTTCACTTAACTCGTAGGGTACGTCTAAATTTCCTTCGGTGATTTCACCGGCAAACGCCACATTATGTTCCATACGCGCCACCTGTTGCTCAGCTATCACTTTGTTTTTGAAATCTTCAATGGCTCTTTTCTGCAACCTCATTGCCCACCATCCGCACACCAATGCCATAAACGCAGCTAGCCCCAGATGAAAAACAATGATGGTGTAAGTCATCACCTCTACGTCGACGATATAGTTTTGCACATCGGCCCCTGACAGTTGTAGCAAGAATAGCACCCCGTGATGCACTACCACTAAACCGGTATACGGCACGAGTACCCGCCAGTCTTGGTAGATCAGGAGAATGGTAATGTTGATAAAAAAGAAAAAATGCATCTCGTACATACCGTGCATCTGCCCAACAAATTGGAACATAAATATGGCAAACACAACACTAATAGTCATGCGCGAAACCAGCGAGCCAGGCATCCAACGGGTGCTGATAAAATACGCCAGCGTGTTGGCACCGCCAATTCCCAGAGCATAAATCCAGGTGTCGTAGTAGAAAGAAAGTAGCCATCCCAAACCAAAATAGCTCAGTACAAAAAACTGCATGCTTTTATCGGCGCTTCGGTAGTGCTGCTTCGCAAACTGGGCAAGACGTTGATCTAGATTCAAAAAATTTTCCTGAGAAGACTCCATGATAAATTTGTTAAAAAGGGATAAACCATTGATGATCAAGCTTTGAGGGTAGTTGGCAACCGTACGACTGCACGGCTAGCTCGGCGAAGTAAGGGGGCGGTGCACCTTGCTCCAGCGCCTTGATCGCTAGTTCGGCGTAACTCGTACCTCTTGCGGTGCAGTAGAGCGCCCGGTTGTAATTGCCTCGGTAGTATAATTCGCTTTGATTGGTAACGATTACTGCCTGCGGCGTGGAGTATACCCCACAGGCTTCGGCCAGGCGCTCGTCGTGGTCGATGAGCACCGGTAGCGCTAGGTCATACTGGTCTTTGAACTGCTCGGCTACCTCTTGCGTGTTCTCTCCGGGCAGCACCACGTAGAAGTCGATGCTACCGCTGTAGTAGGTTGCCAGATAGCGAAAGTGATCAATATTGAAGCGAGAGCAGGGGCAATCGGCGCTGAAGAAGTGCAGCAGCACCGGTTTGGTAAGGGGTTGTTTGATGTAGTTAGCAAGATCGACCGGCTGCTCGGGAAGTACCGGACGGTAGTCTTGCGGCACCGGAGTAGGCAGCGCGTACCGAAGCTCTTGCTGCCAAAAGATAGTAACAATAATACTAAATAGAAGAGCAAGGATACCTACTACTGTAAATTTTTTCAAGTGCACTGGTCTGCCCGAGTTTTGCCTTGCGACTCCACAAATAACAGTCCTTTTACGCTGCTCCTGTACTATAAAGCAGAATAACGAATTATCTTGGGGCGAAAAACCTTTAACCGATAACCGGGGTTTAAAGTAGTACGTTAATTTGCTTCGTCCTCTCTGTATTCCGGTAGTTTTCCTACCTTTCCTTTCTCGCTCACCACCCACCGATGAACAAACAAAAGCTAATTGTTTTAGGAGTTTTCGCCCTTCTTCTGCTCGGCGGCTATCTGCTGATGCGGCAGTTCGCCAGCATGAAAACCCTGCCGCCCGAACGCCCCAAGACGGTGTCTACTAACTTTGTGAAGGTAGACCAGGTTTCTTACCGTGAGCTTGATACCGAGGTGGTGGCCTACGGCCGGATTACCTCGGCGCAGCCGCTAAGCCTGATCGCCGAGGTGGGCGGTCGCCTGTTCCGGGGCAGTGTGCTGCTGAAACCGGGTATCAACTTCCGCAAAGGGCAACTGCTCTACCGCATCAACGACGCCGAGGTGCGACTTAATTTACAATCGCGCAAGAGTGAGTTTCTGAACCTCATCGCCTCGGCGCTGCCCGACTTCAAGATCGACTTCACCGATGACTATCCAGCTTGGCAAAGCTACTTCGAGCGCCTCGAGATAGATAAATCCCTGCCCGAACTGCCCGAGGCCAGCAGCAGCAAGGTAAAAACCTTCTTGGCTACCCGCAACATCCTGCGCGACTACTACAGCATTAAAAGTGCCGAAGAGAACCTGCGCAAGTACTACGTTTACGCGCCCTACGACGGCAGCATCGCCACCGTGAGCCTGGAAACCGGTACCGTGGTAAATCCCGGTGCCACCATCGCCACCATTATCCGCACCGACGAACTGGAGCTGGAGATTCCGATGGAAGTCAATAACGTGAAGTGGGTAAAGGAGGGGGGCACCGTGGAGGTAACCTCCGAAGACGGCAGCCGCTCGTGGACCGGCGAGGTAACCCGCATCGCTGATTTTGTGGACCCCAACAGCCAGTCGATTAACGTCTACATCCGGGTGGACGCCGGGCCCGACAGCGGACTATACGACGGTTTGTACCTGCGCGCCATTATTCCAGGGTCGCGTCTAGAAAGCGCTATGCAGATTCCGCGGCGGGTGCTAATGAACGACGACGAGGTATTTGTGGTAGAAAAGGGAATGCTTAAAACCCGCAAGGTAAACGTGCAGAAGATCAACCAGGATCAGGTGCTAATTAGTCCGCTCGCGGGCAACGGCCTGAACGAGGGTGACAGCCTGGTGGTAGAGGCGCCCACCAACGCCATTGAGAACATGCGCGTCACCACCGAAATATTGTCTTCGCGCCCCGCCGCCAAGAAGGACCAGCGCGACACCGTGAATATTGAAAACCAACCCGCTACATGAGAAAAGTTGTTGAGTTCTTCGTGCGCTACCCCATCTGGGCCAACGCCATCCTGGTGATCATCGTCATCTTCGGCACGCTGGGCTACCTGAACATGAAGATGTCGTTCTTCCCCGAGCTGCCGCCCGACGAGATCACGGTTCGGGTGGCCTACCCCGGTGCTGCGCCCGAAGAGATGGAAGAGGGCATCACCATCAAGATTGAGGAGGCCCTGAAAGGCATTGTGGGCATCGAGGAAGTGACCTCCACCTCTTCAGAAAACACCGCCACCATCGACATCGAGACGGCCGACGGCTACAACATCGACGAGGTGCTGGCCGAGGTGAAGAACGCCGTGGACGGCATCAGTAGCTACCCGGTGGGGGCCGAACCGCCCCTGGTGTCGAAAGACCGCATGGGCGGCAGCTCTCGTGCCGCCTTCCTAAATCTGTCGGGCGGCTCCGACCTGCGGGCGCTCAAGGAGAAGGCCGAGATGGTAGAAGACGACCTGCTCAACTCGGGCGTAATTTCGCAGGTGACCGTGTTCGGCTACCCCAACCTAGAGATCTCGATCGAGGTACCCGAGGCCAACCTGTCGCGCTACGGACTCACCTTCAGCCAGGTGGCCAATGCCGTCCGCTTCAACAACCGCGACGTGTCGGGCGGCTCAATCAAGACGGTCGACGAAGAAATTCGCATCCGGGCCAACGCCCAGACCTACGCGCCCGAGGCCATCGGCCGCATCGTACTGCGCGCCAATCCCGACGGCAGTAACCTGCTGCTGCGCGATATTGCTACCATTAAGATGCAGTTTGCCGACACGCCCAACCGCTCGTACACCAACGGCGAACTAGCCGTGACCGTCAACGTGGAGAAGTTACCCGAAGAAGATTTGCAGGAGATCAGTGAATGGTTGGACGGCTACATGGACACGTTTAACGCCCAGAACGAGCAGTTTAAACTAACCACCACCTTCGACTTTAACAGTCTGCTGCAACAGCGGGTGGCCCTGCTTACCAGCAACGGACTAGTGGGATTGCTGCTGGTACTGGTAGCGCTGGGCCTGTTCTTGAGCCTGCGCCTGTCGTTTTGGGTCGCCATTGGCATTCCGATTTCGTTCTTGGGCATGTTTATCGTGGCTAATATGGCTGACGTGACGATTAATATGCTGTCGCTGTTCGGGATGATCCTGGTGGTGGGGATTTTGGTGGACGACGGCATTGTGATTGCCGAGAACATCCATACGCACGGCGAGAAGGGCAAAAGTCCGATGCAAGCGGCCATCGATGGCACCGTGGAGATGCTGCCCGCGGTGTTCACCTCGGTGCTTACCACCATCATCGCCTTCATTCCACTGATGGTGCTCGATAACCAGGGGTTCACCACCGAGCTATCCATTGTGGTGATCGGCTGCCTGGCGTTTTCGCTGGTAGAGGCCTTCTTTGTGCTTCCCTCGCACCTGGCGGCGGGCAAGGTAGCCAAACCGGGTGAAGAACCGAAGAAGGACCGCATCCGCGGCGGTCTGGATCGAGGCATCAAGTACGTGCGTGACCGTATCTACGGCGGGGTGCTTAAAACCTTTATCCGCTGGCGCTGGATCTCTGTTGCAGCTCCTATCATGCTACTGATGATCGTATGGGGAATGATTCAGGGAGGGGTTATTCAAACCACCTTCTTCCCCTCCATTCCCTTCGATGACTTTGAGGTGTCGCTGATCCTGAAGCCCGGTACGCGTGAGAACATTACCGAGGAGTACCTGCGGGAGTTTGAACAAGCCATCTGGGCGGTGAATGAGGAGATCAAAGAGGAGCGGGGCAACGACCAATCGCTGATCGAGACGGTGAGCCTGAACGTGGGCAGCAGTGGCGGACGCGGATCTACCGAGCGGGGCAGTCACACCGGGCACCTACGGGTAGACCTGGCCGATATGGAAGGCATTGAGGACATCTCGAGCTTTGATATCTCCACCAAGGTACGGCAGAAGATCGGGCCGGTGCCGGTAGCCGAGAAGTTTAACGTGGGCGGTTCTAATCGCTTCGGCACTCCCTTCTCGCTGGCGCTGTTCGGCAACAACCTGGAAGACCTGATGGCCGCCAAGGAAGAAGCCAAGGAGGAGATTGCCCAGCTGGCTTCCCTAAAAGATTTGGTCGACAACACCGCCTCGGGGCAGCGCGAACTGCAACTGGAGCTGAAGCCCAAAGCCTACTTCCTGGGCTTCTCGCAGGCCGATATTACCACCCAGATTCGGCAGGCGTTCTTCGGCGAGGAGGCGCAGCGCCTGATCATGGGTACCGACGAGGTGCGGGTGTGGGTGCGCTACCCCGAGCAAGACCGCCTCAGCGTGTCGCAGATGGAGTCGATGAAGATCAAAGACCCGCAGGGCAACGAATACCCGCTCACCGAACTGGCCGACTACAATGTGGGCCGGGG
>JBASAY010000001.1:0-6314 GCA_049650865.1 Tunicatimonas sp. | reverse complement strand
GGTACTGTCCGGCCAACTCGGCCAGGTTGCCCCACAGCACCACGTTGTGCCACTGCGTGTCGTCTACCCGCTCACCGGCTTTGTTCTTGTACGTCTCGGTGGTAGCCAGCGAGAAGCGGGCCAGGGTGCCCCCGTTGCTGAGTTGTTTCACTTCCGGGTCTTGTCCCAGGCGTCCGATCAGTTGTACTCGGTTTTTTAATGCGTTCATCGTTTTCGTCATTTTGTTGTTGAACATTAAACTCTGGGGCAAAGGAAGGGCAGGGGCACCAAAAGATTCGTAGGTTAAGCGTTTGTAGTCGTCTATAAGCGTTTGTAAACGTTTAAAAATGGCTCTAAAGGGTTCTTGGTCTACTTGTGACGGTAAGAACATGCAGCGTGGCAGCGTTTAGGCATCATAATCATTCTGTGCTGGCACGTTGTTTTTAGTCGTTTTGTAATAAAACCATTCAGGGTCTCCATCATCTAATCCGTTTATCTCACCCGCGAAAGTAAAACCGACCTTGTCTAATGCTTTCTGCATCTGTATATTGGAGCTATTCGTTGAAGTAAATACTTTGTTCGTCTTACATTTTTTGCCTATAAGGTCAAATACTCGTCCACCTATCCCTTTCCCTCTATAGTCCTCCTCTATAATGATGAGTTCTATCCATCCTTGGTCAAAAAACCGATAATCGAATATGACAAACCCAACCGCTTTGTTATTTGCCAAGATGATTAAACATTCCTTGGCCAGTATTGCCTTTGTTATTTTTTCTTCTCTTTTCAGTTCTATGTGCTCGAGTTTGTTAAGGCTATAATCAAAGTCAACGACTAATGATCTGTCTTCTGTTGTAGCCTCTCTTAAACCAACATCTTCCATATCAATTAGTGTCGTTTCGCTTTAGTTTTCAGCAGAACTCCATTCGTTAATATACGACGCTAATCTGTTCGCCGTTTTATCCAATCATCAGTTGGTCCCAGGCTTCGTGGGTGGTGGTAGCCGGCAGTTGGCAGGTTTTGTTGTAGCACACGTAGATCGTCACATCGTCACCTTCATTATCACGGTTTTGCAGCAGGGGTAATTCGCTGCTGGTGGTGGTGCCCACCAACAACTTGTTGGGATAGTACTGCTGGTTGAGCTCCAGCATGGTAGCGTGCGCATCAGGACCCACAACGGCGATCTCGGCGGTAGGAGTGGCCATCTCGGTGTATAAGCAGGCCCAGTTGCTCAGGTAAGAGGGGTCGGTCTTGATTAAAGGAATTACTTTCACTAACATCGCCTCAGCCCGTGCTGAGTAGTCAGCCCGATCAAAGAGCAAACCCAGGCGGTGCAGGTTGCGCGCCATTGCCGAATTGGACGATGGAATAACGTTGTCGAAAATCTCTTTCTTTCGGGCGATAAGCTGGCTACTATCGTCGGTGTAGAAAAAGAATCCCTCTTCCTCGTCCCAAAAGTGCTGCATTACGTGGTCGGTAAGCTGACGTACCGGTTCGAGCCACTGCTCATCGAAGGTGACCTGGTACACGCCCAGCAGCGCATCGATCACAAAGGCGTAGTCGTCGAGGTAACCGTTGAGGCGGGCCTCACCCTCCTGGTAGGTACGGTACAGCGCCCTCGTCTCGCCGCTGGTGTACGTTAGCTTGTCAACGATAAACTGCGCGTTCTGTAGCGCCAGCTTCAGAATATCCTCAATGCGGGTAATGGCGTAAGCATCAGCTAATCCCTTCAGCATCAACCCGTTCCACGAAGCAATAATTTTGTCATCCAGCCCCGGGCGCACGCGCTGGTCTCTTATCTCGCGCAGCTTCACCTTCACGTCGGCGATCAGGCCGTCGAGCGCTACCATGTTCAGGTCGTAGCGCTGGGCGAAGGTATTGTTCGACTCCGATTTATGCAGGATGTTGCGCCCGTTTTCCCAGTTGCCCGCTTCGGTCGCCTCGAAGTAGTCGATCACGAGGTCGGCTTCGTAGCCCAGAGCGTCCTTTAGTTCGTCGTAGGTCCAGGTGTAGAATTTACCTTCCTCGCCCTCACTGTCGGCATCCAGGGCGCTGTAGAAACCCCCTTCGTCGCTGGTGAGTTCGCGGCGCACAAAGTGGAACATCTCGTAGACCACCCGCCGGTATAGCACCCCTTGCGTGAGGGCATGGGCTTCGGCGTAGACGCTCATCAGCTGGCCGTTGTCGTACAGCATCTTCTCGAAGTGAGGAGCAAACCAGTCGGCGTCTACCGAGTAGCGAGCAAAGCCACCGCCCACCTGGTCGTAGATGCCCCCGTTGGCCATGCGGTCTACCGTGAGCTTCAGTTGCTGCAGCGCGCCCTCGTCGGGCACCTCCTCCTCGGTACGTTCCAGTTCGGCCATCGAGCAGTAGCGCATCAGGAACAGCCACTGGCTGGGCATCGGAAATTTAGGAGCCTTGGCCATGCCGCCCCGCTCAGTATCGAAATTTTTGGCGAAGCTTCGGTAGATATCCGGCAGCTCGCGCAACGCCTGTTCAGGATCAAACGAAGCGTTGTTGCTTCCCATTTCGTAGCGTTCGGTATCGGGACGGGCCAGCCCCTGGGCGAACTGCTCGGCCGAGGTGATGAGCTCCTCCCGGTTGTTTTGGTAAGCCTGGGCAGTATTGCTTAGCAACTGCGTCCACTGCTCTTTCGGAAAGTAGGTGCCGCCGTAGAAGGGTTTTTGGTCGGGCGTCAGAAAAACGTTCAGGGGCCAGCCGCCCTGCAGGCCCATCATCTGCACGGCTTCCATATAAATCTGGTCCACGTCGGGGCGCTCTTCCCGGTCCACCTTGATGCTCACGAAGTGCTCGTTCATCTGCTGGGCTACCGCCTCGTCTTCGAAGCACTCGCGCTCCATCACGTGGCACCAGTGGCAGGCCGAGTAGCCTACGCTTACGATGATCAATTTATCTTCCTGGCGGGCCTTCTCCAGCGCCTCCTCCGACCAGGGGTACCAGTCGACCGGATTATGGGCGTGTTGCTTGAGATAAAGACTCGGCTCGTTGGCAAGTCGGTTAGTAAAGGGGGTACTCATAGCAGTTGTTCTAGGCGGGTGATTTCTGTATGTACATCCACCTGCTGGGGCAATTGTTTGAGTTGGGCCAGGGTATTAGCCAGAAACTTCCGGTGGGCCGCACTGTCGGGGTGGCGCGGCCGGTGTTCTAGCGCCTGCCGAATCTTCGTCCACTGGTTCAAAAAACGTTGGGCTTCTTCGTCGAGGTAGGCATCGGTAAGGCGTTGCCAGATGTGCTCCTGCGCCACCGAACTGGGGTGCAGCATATCAGCGGCGTAGTAGCGGTAATCGCGCAGCTCGTCCATCATAATCTCGTAGGCCGGAAAGTAGTGCACGCGCGTGGGACTACGCTGTCGCCACTGCTCAATGGTGAGCCGCAGGGTAGCTTTGCTCACCGTGTTCTGCTCCAACGTATCGCGCACGTGCCGCACCGGGCTTACGGTAAACAGGTAGTGCGCCTCAGGATTGACCGCATCGAGCTGCGCTTTGAACGAGGTAAAGGCAGCAATGATTTCGTCTACGGTAAGTAGCCGACGGCGGAACGTAGTCGCGGGCATCTGATGGCAGTTGGCGACCGCTTGCCCGGTTTCCCGAAGCTCGTAGACGAAAGCAGAGCCCAGCGTGATAATGATCCAATCGGCCGACCGCAGAAACTGCCCGGTCTGAACCAATGTATCCTCTATCTGGGTTTGCAGCGTCTCACGGGTAGGGGCGTGGTAGTCAGAATGAAACGCGTAATTGAAGTGGTAGCCGTCGCGTTGCAAGTAGGTAGCATCATCAGGGCGCTGACCGTCGAGGGCGTACTGCATCAGTCGGAAGACCGAAACCGGGTTGTAGAGGGTGCCGAAGGGATTGACCCGGGCGGCAAACTTGTTATCCTGCCAGCGCTGCCCCATCGTCTGCGCGAAGCAGGAACCAACGCAGAACAGGCGGTGCGATAAAGAGATGGACTGGGAAGCAGGGGGGATTCGGACGGGAGTGGTAAACATAATTGACGGAAAACGGAGGAAGGAGAATGGAAAACGAGGCAAACCTACCATCCTTCGTTCTCCCTTTTCCGTTCTCCGTCTTATGCTTCTACCACCTGAATATTGATTTCAGGGCGTACTTCTTTGTGTAGGGCAATCTCGGCGGTGTAGTCGCCCAGGGTTTTGATGTCGGAGTTGATATTGATGCGCTTCCGCTCAATCTCTAAGCCCTTTTCTTTAAGGGCATCCGAGATTTGCAGGGTGGTGACCGAACCGAAGATTTTGCCGGTTTCGCCCGCTTTCGCCGGAATTTGCAGGGTCATACCCTCCAGTTTCTTGGCAATCTCCTCAGCGTCCTTCTTCACCTTGTCGGCTTTGTGGGCTGCTTGGCGGATGTTCTCCTGGATCATCTTCTTGTTCGAGGGGCTTGCAATTACCGCCATGCCCTGGGGAATAAGGAAGTTGCGGCCGTAACCGCCCTTCACGTTGACGATATCGTCTTTGTACCCCAGGTTCTTAATGTCTTCTTTGAGTATAATTTCCATATTGGTTGGGTTTTGGGTGTTAGGTATTGAGGATTAGGTTTTGGGATGTCCTCCCAACCTAATCCCCAACACCCAATCCCTATCTCTACTTCAATGAATCAGTTACGTAGGGCAACAAGGCCAGGTGGCGGGCACGCTTTACGGCCTGGGCTACCTTCTTCTGAAACTTCAGGCTGGTGCCGGTGAGGCGGCGGGGCAGGAGTTTGCCCTGCTCGTTCACAAACTTCAGCAAGAAATCAGGGTCTTTGTAGTCGATGTACTTAATGCCCGACTTCTTGAAGCGGCAGTACTTTTTGCGCAGATCTTTGCGATCGCTGTTGATGGGTTCGTTTTGTAAGCTCATGCGGTGGCCTCTTTAGATTTTTTGTCTTTGTTAAATGCTCCCCGGCGCCGTTTCTCAGCGTACTCGAGGGCGAACTTGTCGAGCGATACGGTTAGGAAGCGCATCACGCGCTCGTCGCGGCGAAACTCGGTTTCGAAGCGGTCGATCAAGTCCGGCTCAGCGGCGAACTCTACCAGGTGGTAGAAGCCGGTGGTCTTGTTACCGATGGGATAGGCCAACTTTTTGAGCCCCCAGCTTTCTTCGTTCACGACGTCGGCGCCGTTTTCTTTGAGGAAAGTGAAGAACTTAGCGGCCGTATCCTTCATCTGGTCATCAGACAAAACGGGAGTTAAAATGAATACGGTCTCGTAATTGTTCATGTGATAATTTAAGTGAATTTGATTAATTAGGGCCGCAAAGGTAGGCAAAAAGCGGGGAATATGAAAACACCCGCCGCGATTTACTGAAGATAACAAACTAGAATCCGGGTCGGTGGTTGCTAACGCTCGCAAGGACCACTGCGGTACGTAAAGACGCCTCGTTTCTCGGCTTCGCAGATACTGCCGTACGTGTTCCCGTCACAGCCGCAAATAAAGTAGAGCATTCTTTCGCATCCCTTCTTCGCAGCGGGATCGAATAAGTTTCCGTAGTTACACTTGTCTCGATACTCCCGAGGTATTCTAAAATCGTCGGGCATAAAGCGCTGATTTTTCCAGTCGTCGGCCTTAGCAGTCCTGGTACATAAGTGCGTGTATAGCCCCCTTTCGTTACCGTACGCATAGACAAGGTAAGATTCTCCCGTTTGGAAGCGCCAGCCGCAACTGTGGTGTGGCGTACTTACTACCTTCTCTACCTCAATAACTCCCTTCCACAACTGGTCTACTTCAAACTGCACGCTCGATGTGCCGCTACGACGGGTTATGGTAACCACTCGCCCCGTGAATACCGCGTCCGCCTCGTATATAGCATCCCAAGTTGGGCAGTTGTCTTCCGCACAGCGACAGGTTTCGCGATTATTTTTATGGAAGAAATACCGAGTAGAATGGAAAGTAGGATACTGACGATGTAGTGCATAAAACATCTTGAGTTTACCCAACAGCGGCAACTTTTTTACCAAGACCACCAGTGGCGCTGAAGACGAAAACCATTCTGCGAGAAACTTCCGTTTCTACTTTTAGTTATTCACTCAACTTAAGTAGCGAGAGCCAGAAGGTCGACTAATTCTTAATTCCCCCATCCTATAATTCCAAATTAACCATGTGCGGTAGATACAGCATCGGCGAAGGCATTCAGCAGATTAGTGAGCAACTCGGCGTAGCCCCACCTACTAACTTCACTCCGCGCTACAACGCGGCTCCGTCGCAGGCGTTGCCGGTGGTGAGCAACGCGCAGCGGCAGCAGGTGTCGCTCTACGCCTGGGGCGTGATTCCGTTCTGGGCCAAAGAAAAGGGGCAGCGCCTCATCAACGCCCGGGCCGAGACGGTGG